>CAYZLC010000034.1:11469-13029 GCA_964479365.1 uncultured Dehalococcoidia bacterium | reverse complement strand
TAGCAGGGGGCCCGTAGCTCAAGGGCAGAGCGTCCGGCTCATAACCGGTTGGTTCCAGGTTCGAATCCTGGCGGGCCCACCAAAACTTGTGGCGCGATTTCAGTGCTTGAGCAACGTATTCAGGCGTATCTTTCAACAAAGCTAGACGCCTCCGACGGCGGCGTGGCCATTTCGGGCCTGTACCGCATACCCGGTGGCGCCTCGCGTGAGACGTGGTCGTTCGACGCCCGGTGGCGGGAGAACGGACACGACATGCAGCGAGGCTTCGTGCTGCGGCGCGACCCTGATGCGAGCCTGCTCGAGACGGAGCGCGATGTAGAGTTTCACGTAATGGATGCCGTGGCCGTGCACGGTGTGCCCGTTCCGAAGATGTACTGGTTGGAGAACGATGGCTCGGCGCTCGACCGGCCCTTCTTCGTGATGGAGCGAATCGACGGCTGCGAGACGAACCCCAGCAAGGTGCTGATGGACCCGCGGTTCTTCCCAACGCGGGATCGGATTGCGCAGGAGTTCGTCGATGTCCTCGTCCGCATCCACGCCTTCGACTGGCGCGCCGGCGGTCTCGCTTCGCTCGGCGTCCCGGCGAGCGAAGCCGGCTGTGCGATCGGCGAGATCCAGAAGTGGGAGTCCGTCGTGGATCGCGATGCGCTCGAGCCTCAGCCGGTCCTGAGGGCAGCGTTTCGCTGGTTGCGCCGGAACCTGCCTCCACCCGCTCAGCGCATCGTCCTCGTCCACGCCGACTACCGCACCGGTAACTTCCTCTGTAACGATGAGGGCGACATCAAGGGCGTCCTCGACTGGGAGATGACCCATCTGGGCGACCCCATAGAGGATATCGCCTGGTCCTGCCTGCGTCCGTGGCGCTGGCTCGGCGATGAGAAGATCGGCGGCCTCATGGAGCGCGCAGACTTCTTCCGGCGCTACCAGCAGGCCGGCGCCTTCACCATAACGGAAGACGCCGTCCGCTTCTGGGAGGTCCTCGGCAACGTTAAGTTCGCCGCGATCCTCTTGACCGGAGCGCGCTCCTTCTGCGACGGGCGCACGCGCAACCCGTTGATGGCCCTCGTCGGTCGCAATGTCGCGCGTCTCGAACTCGAGATCATGGACCTCATGGGAGTCTGAGCGATGCGTCCCACCGGCCTCGAGTCGATCCGCGCGGTCCAGGCCGCTCTCGCCGACATAATCGTCCCGGAGCTAACTTCGGCTTTCGCCCAGGATGCCGCCGGTGCGCTGCAGATGCTTCTGGAGTCGCTGGCGGGCGATTGGGACACGGCGGCGGAAGACCTGCGCCGCGACAACGAGGCTCTGAGCGTGCTGCTCGCGTCGTTTCGTGACGCGCTCGACAGCGCACTGCCGGGTAACAAAAGCCTGGCTTCAACCGTCACTGACATCGAGAACCGCCTGCGAGAAATCCAGGACGATTCTCTGACCTTATCAAGCCTGGCGTCGCGCAATCACGCGCTCAGGGCCTTACTGGAGCGGATCCTCGTGGCGTTTGAGGATCTGACTGGACAATCGGGATACGAAAAAGTCGAAAGTATGCAGCAAGACATCTATGCG
>CAYZLC010000034.1:0-11459 GCA_964479365.1 uncultured Dehalococcoidia bacterium | reverse complement strand
ATCTGAGAAAGGTCGCCACAAGAGGCTGGTCGTTCTGGGATGTCTCCAGCTTTAGAGAGCGGATGGTTGCCGTCCGGTCCGCCGCCTCCCAAGATGACGCGCGCGGAACCGCTAAGGTAGAATGATTGCTGGCATGGGTTCCGAGGAGACGCCCGACCGCATCCTCAACGCTATCGCGGAATACACCCCGCGTCACGTCGAACATCCGGACGCCTCGCCCGCCGCCGTGCTCATCTTGGTTTCTGACCGCGAGGGTGAGCCGCACGTCGTTTTCACGGAACGCACGACCCACGTCGAACACCACAAGGGGCAGATCTGCTTTCCCGGCGGCGCCTGCGATGACGCCGACGATTGCCTCGAGACAACCGCTCTGCGCGAGACGTTTGAGGAGATAGGTGTCCGCCCGGAGGATGTTCGCATCGTCGGCCAGCTCGATGACATGGTGACAATAAGCAACTTCCGCGTCACACCGTACGTCGGCATGCTCACTACCCAGCCGGACTACCCGTTCTCGATTAACGACCACGAGGTCGCACAGGTCGTGGAAGTGCCGCTCGCCTTTCTGATGGATGAAAGGAACATGGAGTTGGAAGTGCGCCAACATCAAGAGCGCCAGGTGCTGGTCCCCGCCTTCACCTACGATGGACATCGAATTTGGGGCGCCACAGCCCGCATGTTGCACCAGTTCATCGAGCTCCTTCGCTAGTTGAGCGAATCAGATAACGCAGCGGCTGTCCCAGCCGGCAAAGCTCCCCCTTGCAAACGCTGCGGTAATCGCGATTGGACTGTCGAGTCGCGGCCAAAAGGCCGCGTGCGCTGGCTTCTCGAAACCATATTCGCGGTGCCCGACGTCTGGATATTCCAGAGCGAATCGGCCGGCTGGCCCGGCAAGCACTACGGGCTGTGGACCTGCGGCCACTGCGGCCGACGCGCCCGGGTCTCCTGACGATGCGGCTGCTCTTGATACGTCACGCCGAATCGCAGGGCAACTTCGAGCATCGTCTCCAGGGACGCCGAGAATTCCCGCTCACCCAGCGCGGCGTCGAACAATCCCACGCGCTGGCAGCGCGCCTCGCACCCTTGCCGCTCTTCGCCGTATATGCGAGCCCGATCGGACGCGCGATGCAGACCGCGGAGGTGATCGCCGCGAAGTCTCGTCTCAGCGTCATCCCGGAACCCCGCCTGCAGGAGTACGACTTCGGTGAAGCCGTCTCCGGCCTGACCTGGCCTGAGATCAGGGAGAAACATCCGAAGGTCGTTGAGGCATTGAGGAGCGGCGAGTCCGAGTTCCCGCGCTATCCCGGCGAGGAGGGTCGAGCGGTTTTCCAGGACCGCGTTCGCATGGCCATGGGTGACCTCACCCGGCAGCACAACGGCGACGAGAATGTCGCCGTGATCACGCATGCCGGCCCCATTTCGGTCTTACTCCTGAACGTGCTGGGACGGGAGTACAGCCGGCCGATCCCGTTTGCCCTCGACAACGCGTCCATCACCACCGTGGAGGTGAACAACGGCGCGTCACACCTACCAAGGATGATCGTGACCGGCATCAACGACGGCTGCCATGTGGACCACATCCAGTCCGAAGACCGGGGCGGCGGCGGCGTATGACCGAGCCGCAGGTCAGCGAGATCATCGTCCGCGGCATCGTAGTCGGCGTATTCGCCGAGAACTGCTGGGTCATCGGCAACCGTCGCACCGGCGAAGCGATCGCCATCGACCCCGGCGATCAGCCGGAGGATATCCTGGCGATGGCGCGCGACATGGGCGTGAAGATCAAAGTAATCGCCAACTCCCACGCGCATGTCGATCACATCCTGGGCGTCCGTGGCGTACAGGCTGCAACCGGCGCCAAATTCCACATGCACGAAGGGGAACGACCGATTGCGGCGCAAGCCTCACGTAGCGCGAAGATGCTTACGGGACAGGAGGTCGAACCGCCGCCCGACCCCGACGCGTACCTGTCCGACGGCGACGAGATCGATGTCGACGGCGTGAAGTTGAAGGTCATCCACACGCCCGGCCACACGCCCGGCAGCCTTTCCTTCTACACGGAAGGCATGCTTTTCAGCGGCGACACGCTCTTCCAGGGCTCGATCGGGCGGACGGATCTTCCCGGCGGCGACTACGACCAGGAGATGGCGAGCATCGTCGATAAGCTGCTCGCCTTGCCCGATGACACCGTTGTACTCCCCGGCCACATGCGCGAGACGCGCATCGACTTTGAGAGGCAGGCGAACCCGTTCGTGCTGCAGGAGCTGGCGCGACGTCGCGGCGAGAGCTAGGTATTCGCCGCCCTTGGACTGGCAATCCCGGACCGCTAAGACGTCATTCCACTCAAACCGACTAGCGCCCGGCCATGCTCGACCTCACCCATGTGGCGCAGCCCGTGCTGGTACACGAAACACTCCAGTACCTCTAGCTTGCGAATCGGGTTGCCCGGTCCCACGACCATGCCGCAGAAGATGTTCTGCATGTGCGGGGGCAACTGCGGCATCACTACCTCCATCAGGATCGGATGCGTGATCGTCTCAAGCGTCTCTTTCGTCTGGCCGATAACCTGTGCCTGGTACTCCTTCCAGGCATCAAGGTCGGAGAATCGCTGGTTCTGCATCACTTCCACCGTCTCCTCGCGACCCAGCGCGTCAATCGCCACTCCAATCTTGGTGGCCCAGCCGCCGGTCGCCCAGAGCGGCGGGTGCTTACCGAAGATCACGCTGATCGATTGGTCCTGGGCTTGGATGTAGTGGCTGAAGCTGAACGCGATCGGCAACACGCCATCCCGCTCGTGGTGATTCACCTGCTCCAGCGTCATATCACTGATCGCCCGCTCCCAGAGTTCGTTCATCGCCCGGATCCGATAACGGAGCGAAGCCACGAACATCTCGCTCTCAGCCATCATTGTGCTCCCTTCACCGCCATCCGTTGCGTGTCGCGGGCGACCCGGATCTTGCCGCTGTAGATCTCACTCATCCCCTGCACGAACACCGCTTCCATCGCATCCTGGCTGACAATTGTCGGGAGGATATGCGTAAGCACCACCTCTCTCACGCCGGCGTCCCGCGCGAGCTCTGCAACCTCGATAGTGGAGATGTGATAGGAAGGCACGTCCTCGAGATTGCCCGCCTGAAGTGGCGCGCTCGGCTTTAGGGCGGCTATGGTTCGTTCGAGCATCGTCACGTTCAGGGCCTCGCAGACGAGCATGTCCGTGTCTATTGATGCCGCCAGCAACGAGGCACACGTGCGCGTATCGCCGGAGAACACGACAGACCGGCCGTCGTAAGTCGCGCGGTAGCCGAACGCCGGAACGACAGGGAAATGATCGACCGCGAAAGCTTCAAAGCGGAGATCATCGATCTCGAGAAACTCGTTGGGCGAATCGGAGGCAGTCACCTCAGTGACCTCCACCCTGATTCCGTCTGGATGAAGCTTTGCTCCATGGTGAGCGATCCGGAACCCGATGTCACGGCGCATCGCCATGAGGAAGCCATCGATCATCTCGCGCGTGCCCTCGGGCCCATAGGCCTGCAGCGGCGTCGACGCGCCGGTAACCCAGCGCAGAAAGAGAAAGTCCGGCACATCCGTGATGTGGTCGGAATGCATGTGCGTGAATATCGCCGTGTCGATTTGTGCTGGCCGGAGGCCAGAAGGGATCAACCTCCGCGCCGATCCCCATCCACAGTCGATGAGGACGTGCGCGTCACCGGCGATCAGCACCGCACCGGCGCCGCAACGATCCGTGTTGGGGAGCGGCCCGCCGGTACCAAGGAATACTATCTCGAATCTTTCGCTCATCCCGGCTTACCCCGCCCCAGCGATGAAGTCGACGACGACCTGCGCCAACTCCTCGCCCTTGTCTTCCTGAAGGAAGTGGCCACCTCCGGTGATGGCCACGTGAGGCTGCCCGTTCGCGCCGGGAATCAGCTTTTGAAGGATGCGTTCGCCGCCGCGGGTGATCGGGTCGGAGTCGCTAAACGTGGTGAGGAAGGGCTTCTCCCATTTCTGGAGGACCTCCCAGGCCTTGCGGTTCGCCGGTGCCGCCGGGTCATTTGGACTGGTTGGGACCAAAGAGGGAAAGATCCTCGCACCGGCCTCGTACGAGTCGTCCGGGAACGGCGCGTCGTAAGCAGCAACCACGTCGTCCGGCAGCGTCGTTACGGTGGCGCTCTGGATCAGCCGCCCGATGTCGAATACCCGTGACGTCTGCGAGAACTTTTGCCAGCGTAGGAACGCCTCGCTAGCGCCGTGATCGCCGGTCGGAAGCCCACCGTTCCCAATGACGACGCGGGCGAACCGGTCGGGGTTCTCAGCGACGATACGGAGGCCAAGAACAGCGCCCCAGTCCTGGCCGAAGAGGGTAATCTCGTGGAGGTCCATCTGCTGGAGAAACGAGGTCAGCCAATCTATGTGGCGCTGGAAGGTGTAATCCGACTTCTCTGAGGGTTTGTCGGAGCGTCCGAAGCCGATCAGGTCCGGCGCCACGACGCGGTCGCCGGCCTCAGCGATCGGCGGGATCATCTTCCGGTAGAGGTAGGACCAGGAGGGCTCTCCGTGAAGCAAGAGGACAGGGGCGGACGACGACGGGCCTTCGTCAACGTAATGCATGCGAAGGGTTCCGCCCTCGCCGTCCGGCACCTCCACGTAGTGCGGCTCAAAGTTGTAGCCGGGTAGCTTCTCGAACCTCTCATCGGGCGTTCTAAGTGCTTTCATTGCATCAACCTTTCATACTTCTTCTAGGTTGCTCCCGCGTCGGTTTCGTAATCGGAGGGAGTTGCGGGAAGTTCCCTCGGTGAGCGAAACGGATCACGCGGTCATCTGGATGAACTGCTCAATCAGCGCACACACGGTTTCGGGCGCGTCCTCCTGAAGGAAGTGACCGACACCGCGGAGTGTGACCACCGGACCCTTCGGCCAGGTTGCACGAAAGGCGCCGACGGTGAATTCGGTCGGGATGGCGCGGTCTTCTTCGCCGTGGACGTACATTGCCGGCTTCGCTGCAAGCGCTGGCAGCTTGGCGATGTGCTCCATCATGGTCGCCATCGTCTCCGGCGCGGCGATATTTGCCGGAAAGGCGAGCGCCCCCTTGCAGTCGGCCGTCCTCGGGAAAGGCGCTGCATACGCCCGCACCCACGTTTCGTTGACGTGCCCCGTCCGCTCGAATCTGATCCTCTTCATAACCGAGACGATCGTCGCGCCGAGGTTCGAGAGGACGGCCCGGCTCTCCTCGGTCTGCACCCACTTGTACCAGGGAAAGTCCTGGATTCGTCGCGCCCCTTCGGGCGGGCGACCGGGGACTCCCGTGTTCATGTAGCACAGACGGTGTACCCTCTCCGGGTGCCGAAGTGCGAAGACGGTGGCGCTGGGTCCTCCCCAGTCCTGGGCCACAAACGTGATGTCGAGCAGACCCAGGTGCAGCAATAGGGCTTCCAGGTTGTCGACGTGCTCGCGGATAGAATAGGTACGATCCTGCGGTGTTTCACTCTTGCCAAAGCCCATGTGGTCCGGCACGACAACGCGGCCGTACTTCGTGAGCCGGGGAATAAAGTTGCGATACAGGTACCCCCAGGTGGGCTCGCCGTGTAGGGCGACGATGGGTTCCCCCGCACCTTCGTCCACATAGTGCATACGAAAGCCGTTGCCGTCGAAGTAATGCGCCTTGAACGGCCACGTCCCCTCGAACGTCTCCCGCTCAGGAATCATTGTGTAGCCGACTCGGAGGATGCTGTCCCGAGGATTCGGCGTAATCTTGCGGTGAAGCCGACGTAGCCCCAGACCATCTCCTCGCCGTCCAGTCTGCGGGTTATCTCGATCGGAATGCCGACCGGTCTCAACACGTGCACTCCGTCCTCGTACGTTGCTACGACGGTGATCTTCGTCGTGAAGTCACGCTCGGCGACATCACTGACACCGTGCTCCGCTGTGCCGTCACAGCGCATGTCGTGAATCACGCCGACCACCTGTCACTACCATGCGGTCTCCGGCCTGCTCGATCCGTTGGAGCATACCGTAAGCCCGGTGGCCGTCACGAGGTACGAGCGTACCGTTCACTTCCACCGCTACCACCTCCCAGAGGCCCCGCAAGTCGGGCGCGCCGTCAACCAGTGGCTCGGTACATCCGGCCAGCACCGGCGGAGGCATCTCCCCGTGCCAATCTCCTTGCGGCGTGTGCGCTACCGGTATTTCGTCAGCGGTCAGCATTCGCGGACTCAACCGACTCGGCCAGGCGGTCGATCTTCGGCCTGAGGATCATCGTGTAAGTATCTTCGATCGCCGTCTCTCGATGAGCGCGCTGAGCGCGAAGGCGATCGGGGTCGGTGGCCACTGCCATGAAGGCAGCCTTGCTCGGGAACGCGTTGAAGCGCGCCTGGTCCCACGATCGGCCGTCACCGATGATCGTGCCTTCGACCGAGAACCAGCCCGATATCCGCACACCGTGGGGGATTGCGACCCGGCCTGCAGCATCCTGGTAGCTCGTCATGTTGCGGATGCCGTGGCCTTCCACGAAACGGAGGACGTGGAGAACCACAACAGGTCCGTCGTCGCTGGTCGCGGGGTGAGGCACGTCCGTCAGCTCCGGTGCGTCAGTCGGAAGTTCAGGTGTCGGCATCGGCTGGCAGCCCATTACGATCGTCTGCTCCATGCCCGCATCCTTGTGCATGTGTTTCTCGACAAACTCCGGTCGCGACTGCATCTCGATGAACGCGCGTCGGCGCGGGTACTTTACCACGCCGATCCGGTCCCACACCGGCGAGTCACCGAGCAACTGAGTGTCGACGTCGGCCAGGAAAACGGCCTGCGCGCCGATCGCTGCGAGCGATTCTAGCGGCGCATATTCGTCGTCCGCTTCACGGCCGCTAATCGTTGTGCTGCGCCCGTCCGTGTAGTCCGCCACTTCCCTGTACTTCATCAGGTTGACCGCCCAGAATGGGCCATCCGATGCTGCGTCCATCTGAAGCCACGACTTGATCATCTGCCTGTTGATGCGACCGTAGCGGACGATGTTCGTTGCTTCTTGTGTCATCTCTAGACCTCGCGACGCTAAGGTATAGTGATGACACTCCCGGTGTCAATATATTGAACAACATGAGGAGTGGCCGATGAGTACCTCACCGGACCCGCAGTTTCAAGGACGCATTGGCAAGACCGTTGCGGAATCGCAACCCCTGGTCGCCCGGGCCGCCCCGGCCTCCGGGCGACTCCCCCAACGTCGTCATGATCGTTCTCGACGACACAGGCTTCGCCCATCTCGGCTGTTACGGCTCGACAATTGAGACCCCGAATATCGACCGGCTGGCGGCGAAGGGCCTGCGCTACACGAACTTCCACGCCACGGCGCTCTGCTCTCCGTCCCGCGCCTGCTTCTTGACGGGCCGAAATCACCACTCCGTAGGAATGCGCGGTGTCTCCAACTGGGACAGCGGCTTCCCTCATATGCGCGGCGCAATCACCCCTGCGGCCGCAACGCTGCCGGAGCTGCTCCGCGAGCACGGCTACGCGACCTACTGCGCCGGCAAGTGGCATTTGGCGCCGATGCGGGAGTGCTCCGCTGCTGGACCGCACACCAACTGGCCACTACAGAAGGGTTTCGATCGCTTTTACGGCTTCCTTCAAGGCGAGACCGACCAGTACTACCCGGAGCTTACAGAGGACAACCACCACATCGGACCGCCGAAGCGGCCCGAGGACGGATATCACCTTAGTGAGGACCTCGTCGATACGTCGATCGGCTGGCTCCGTGATCTGACGTCGGTTCGGCCGATCGCCCGTTCTTTCTCTACCTGTCGTTCGGCGCAACGCATGCGCCCCACCAGTCCCCGCGAGAATTCCGCGAGAAGTATCGTGGCCGTTTCGACGAAGGCTGGGACGCGATCAGAGAGAAATGGTTTGCGCGCCAACTGGAAACGGGAATCGTGCCGCTCGGCACCACGCTCGCGCCCCGCAACCCCGGCGTACTTTGCTGGTCGGACCTCAGCGACAACGGGAGGATCTTCGCTTCTCGTCTCCAGGAAGCGTTTGCCGCTTTCCTCGACCATACGGACTCCCAGATCGGGAGGCTCATCGAGTTCTTGGAAACACAGGGTCTCCTGAATGACACCTTGATTGTCCTCGTATCCGACAATGGGGCGAGCCAGGAAGGCGGCCCAACGGGTGTGATGGACGAGTTCAGCTTCTTCAACTCCGTGTCCGAGGACGTCGACGACATCGTGGCGAACCGGCTAGACGACATCGGTGGGCCGCATTCACACAGCAACATCCCCTGGGGTTGGGCGCAGGCGGGAAACACGCCTCTGCGGTGGTACAAGCAGAACACCTACGGAGGTGGCGTTCGCGATCCGTCATCATTCATTGGCCCCGGCGAATCAGAGCCGGCGGCTCCGTTCGCACGGCATTTTGCCACGCGATCGACATCACGCCGACGATCCTCGATGTCACGGGCATCGAAATGCCCGCCGCATTTCGTGGCGTCCAACAGATACCGCTCCACGGCCAGAGCCTGGTCGCTGGCTGGGACGACGCGGGCGTGCGCACCCGGACCCGCCCACAGTACTTCGAGCAGATCGGGCACCGCGGGCTCTGGAAGGACGGCTGGAAGGCAGTCACGTATCATCTAAAGGGGGTACCGTTCGACAAGGATGAGTGGGCCCTGTACAACCTCGATGATGACTTCTCCGAGTCTCATGACCTGTCGAAAGAGCTCCCCGAAAAACTGAAGGAGATGGTTAACGCTTGGTGGGAGGAGGCCGAGGCGTACGGTGTGCTGCCCCTTGACGACCGCACTCTGGAGCTGTTCGGCGGCCCGCCCCGGCCGGGGACGCCGCACCACCGGGAGCAGTACGTATACTACCCGCCGATCTCCCACATCCCTGCCGATGCATCGCCGGCCATGGGGGGGCGTTCGTGGTCTGTCAGCTGCGAAGTGATAGTCGACGATAGCGGTTGCGAAGGCGTCCTCTACGCCCGCGGCAGCCACAACGTCGGGCACGTGTTCTTCATCAAGGACCGGAAGCTACAGTTCGACTACAACGCGCTGGGCAAGCATTACCGAGCGGTGGGTGATCTCGACCTGAAGGCGGGCGCGCACGAACTCGAGGCGAAATTCGAGCGCGAAGGACGCGGAGGTCGGCTGACGCTCCTGGTGGACGGCAAGGAGGTCGGTTCAACGGAAGTCGGAACCGCCGTGAGGATGCTCGGTTCAACGGGCGTTGATGTCGGACGGAACGGCTTGTCGCCTGTGGTCGACGACTGCGAGCCACCGTTTCCGTTCACGGCCCACTTCAAGCGGATAACATTTCGCTCGACGGGCCGGAGAAGTGTAGCAGACGTTGAGGCCGCGGCGCGCACGGAGATGGGCACGGAGTAACTTCTATCTGTCTTTGAGTAATGCGGTGAGGCCGTCGCGCATGACTGCGGCAGCCTCAGGAGTGGACAGGCCCTGCCGGTTGGTCAGCAGCTCATAGGACTCGAACGAGGTCAAGACGTCCGCCGCGGCGAGCGCCATCTTCCTTGCCCTGGACTCAAGCCGCTTCAGCTCCTGTTCGATCTGTCGCTCGAGTTGTCGCCGGAGCAGCGCACTATCGGCCTGGAGCTGTTCTTCTAGGATGGGCTGAAGATGGGCGCGCATCCTGGCCACCCGGGCCACTGGCGCGATCACTTCAAACAGGCGGCATCGCTGATCAACCAGGCGATTAATCCTGTCGTCGAGCGGACCTTCCCCGAGCGCCTCGATAGGAAAGAAGTGGCTCACACGGGCGCTTTGCCTCTCAATCGCCACGCGGCATAACTCGTCCATGTCATCGAAGTACCGAAACAGCGAGCGACGGGAGACGCCCGACCGCTCCGCTATGTCTACCGCACTCGGCCTGGCGAAACCGTCCTGGTAGAGATCGAGAAGCGCGTCAACGACTGCGTTGCGATTTCGTTCCCGCCACGCGCGGCGCCCATCAGTCGCTTCTTCGATATCCTCCAGTGTGTCCTGTCGCATATCACTATGGTCAGCTTTGACACTTAGTGTGTCAATTCCTCCCATCTTTCCGAATCGCCCGCACGGGTTCATAATCAGTACAGCGGGCGGTCCCCGGTTCTCGGCGCCGGTTCGCCGCGAAAAGGAGGCGATTACGTTGGCAGCCTGGGAATACAAGATCGCGTATGTAGACTTCCGGGGAAGGATCTCCTCGGAGGGAGTGGAGTTCATCAGACAGCAGGGAGAGCACCGGACCAGCTTCGCCACCCGCTACCTGACCACTCTGGGTCAGGACGGCTGGGAAGTCGCTGCGGTGCACCCCTTGATCCGTACGGAGTCGAGCTACTTCATTCTTAAGCGCCCGGCAACGGCCGCCAAGAAGGAAGGTTAGCTCGGAAGCAACCGGCTGATAGTCGAAGTGGCATGATACGCGGCTGACGGCGCCGGGCCGGGCCGCCCGCTCATGAACCGCTGCTACGTCAGAGTCGCGGTCGCGAACACCACCGAGAACGCCTTGCACCAGATGACGGCGCTCTTGAACCTGGAGACGTCCGTGCCCGGTGGCACCTCGTAGTTGAAGGCGCCGTCGGTGCCCTTTAGCTCGCCCAACTCTAACGCTCCGTCAGCGTAACCGTCCGCGCTGGGGGAAAGGTAGACGAAGAGGTCCGGCCCGTTGCGGACCGAGAACTCCTCGAAACGCAAGACGTATGTCTCCGGCGCCGTCTCGATGAGCACCGCGTTCCCGCGGCCAAAGTGGAAGTCGTCCGCGCCCTGAAACTCGCCCTGCGCCGCGACAACCGGCTCGAAGGCTGGCGCCTGGGTTGGGGCTATCGTCGCCTGTTCGGCTTCTTGGGTAGGTTGCGCGGGCGCTGTCGTGGCGGCTGGTGCTGGGGTCGCCGTCCCCTCGGCTGCCGCAAGGGCAGTTCCCTCGCACTTCTCGGAGCCGGCCCCCGCACCGGCCAGCGGGCTGGCCTCGCAGACCGTCTCGCGCTCGAACAACGGCGAGACGGTGTACCAGCCGGTGGGTATACCAATGGCGAGGACGGCGGCAAGGATTCCGGCGCTGAGGAAGCGGTGACGAAACGCCACTTCATACCAGCCCAGCCGGTGCGCCGCGAACGCCCCGAGGGCGATAGCGATCACAGCCCCGGCTAGCCAGAGCGGCCAGACAGGATAGACGACCTCACTAAATAGCTCCTCGAACCGCCCTAGCTCCTCCGTTATAGCAAGCTGCATCGAAACTTCCTCCGCTTTGTGCTGCCACCCATACTAGCCGCCAAATCTTACATATGTGTTACCTCTCTTAACTTCCGCTGGATCAGGCTTGAATTAATCCTTTCGTAAGATTTGCCCGTCTCGCGTAACTCTGTGCCGTTAGTCTTGGCTTCTGTCGACCCTGCGGAGGGAGGTGTAGAGGGAGCGAGAACTACAACGGAATACGGCGGACAACACGCATTGAAGAAGGAGGAATTAATGTCGACGAAGTATCTGGCTTTGA
>CAYZLC010000033.1:0-13283 GCA_964479365.1 uncultured Dehalococcoidia bacterium | reverse complement strand
TATCCGCGCATGCGCAGCGTGTTCATGGTGACGGAGAAGCTGCTCGTCGCCATCAGCAACGCCGCCAGCTCCGGGCTCACGATCTGCGAAAAGAAGGGATAGAGGACGCCTGCCGCCAGCGGTATCGCGGCAGCGTTATAGCCGAACGCCCAGAACAAGTTCTGGCGCACGAGTCGCATCGTCGCGCGGGCGACCTGGACCGCCGCCGCGACGTCGAGCACGTCGTCGCGGATGAGAATGATATCGCCGGTCTCCTTCGCCACGTCCGTCCCGGAGCCGATCGCAAAGCCCACGTCGGCCTGAGCGAGCGCGGGGGCGTCGTTGACACCATCGCCGACCATTGCGACAGCCTTGCCTTCCTCCTGGAGCCTGCGCACTTCCGCCGCCTTGTCCTGCGGCAGCACCTCTGCCAGCACGCGGTCGATGCCGACCTGGCCAGCAATCGCTTCCGCTGTTCGCGGGTTGTCTCCGGTGATCATCACCACATGGAGGCCGAGGCGCTTGAGTTCTGCAACGGCGCGGGAGGATGTTTCCTTCACGGTGTCAGCGACAGCAACAATGCCGGCGAGCGAGAGTGCAGGATTGCCGATGCCAGATCCTTCGCCCTCCACCCCGGGGGCGTTCTCCTCCCCGCTCGGCTCAGGATGACGATGAGAAACAGCGACGAACATCGCTGTCTTGCCTTCGCCCTCGAGGCGCCTTGCCTCCGCCTCTAGCGGCCTGATGTCCACGCTCCGGTCCGACATCAATTTCCGGTTCCCGAGGAGCACGCTCTTGCCATCGATCTGCGCCTCGACGCCGTGGCCGGGAATGGAGTCGAACGACTCAGGCTGGGCGAGATCGAGGCCGCGCTCCTGCGCGCCGCGGACGATCGCTTCACCGAGGGGGTGCTCGGAGGTTCGCTCCGCAGAGGCGGCCAGACTGAGGACTTCGTCCTTCCGGCTGCCCTGCACCGCGATCACGTCTGTGACCGATGGTTCGCCCTTCGTTAGCGTGCCCGTCTTGTCCAGCACAACCACCTGCACTTTTGACGCTCCCTCGACGGCGTCCGCGCCTTTGAACAGGATGCCGTACTCGGCGCCCTTGCCGGTGCCCGCCATCATCGCTGCCGGGGTCGCCAGGCCGACCGCGCAGGGGCATGAGATCACGAGCACCGTGACGGAGATCAGCAGCGCAAAACCAAACACTTCGAGGCTTTCGAGGCTGTAGGGCGTCAGGATGAGCTTCGTGTCCGCGTCGAACCAGAGATCGTGACCGGCGAAGAACCAGAAGAGGAAGACGCCGAGAGCGAGCGCGTGGACCGCTAGGATGAAGTGACCCGCCACGCGGTCCGCCAGAGCCTGGATCGGCGCCTTCGTCGTCTGCGCATCCTCGACGAGCTTGATGATCTGCGCCAGCGCCGTCTCCGCGCCCACGCGTGTGGCGCGGAAGCGGAAAGCGCCGGTCTTGTTGATCGTGCCCGCGATGACCTCGTCGCCGGGCCGCTTCTCAACCGGCATACTCTCGCCGGTGACCATCGACTCATCCACCGCCGAGTAGCCGTCCACGAAGATGCCATCAACTGGCAGGCTTTCGCCGGGCCGGACGACACAGACATCGCCGATCTCGACCTCATCCGCCGGGACCTCCATCTCCTGGGCGTTGCGGACGACGAGCGCTCGCTTGGGCTGGAGCTTCATCAGCTTGCGGATCGCCTCGGAAGTGCGACCTCGGGTAAGGGCTTCCAGGTACCGCCCGAGCACGATGAAGGCGACCAGGAGGGCTGCCGCCTCGTAGAAGGTCGCCTTCTCACCGCCGAAACCGGCGTCCGGCCAGAACGTGTTGATCACCGCGATGAGATAAGCGGCGCCGATGCCTGTGGCGTACAGGAGGTTCATGTCGGTCAGGCCTCGGCGCAGTCCGTTCCAGGAGTTGACGAAGAACTGCCGCCCGGGACCGATGACTAGAGGCGTCGTTAGCGCGAAGAGGAAGAGCTTCTCGCCCATGAACGAGGGCACGATCCCCTTCAGCGGCTCGTAGTCGCTGAAGGTGCCAAGCATGACCAATAGCGCGAGCGGCCAGGCGATGAGCATGTTCACGACCTGGCGGCGGATCTCCCGCTTGCGCAGCTCGCGCTCGCGGTCCATGCCCGCCGCCCCTCCCCCCTTCTCCGAAACGTCGTAGCCGAGCTCGCGGATCGTCTTCTTGATGGCGGCGGCCGAGACCTGCGCGTCGAGATACTCGACGCTGACCGTATCGGTCGCACAGTTGACAACGACGGAGCGCACGCCCGGCACATCGCGCAGCGCCTTCTCGATGATCAGGTCGCAGTGTCCCGGCGTCATGCCGAGCACGAGCAGATCCAGCCGGGCAAGAGGCACCTCGTAGCCGATGCCGGAGATCGCCTGCTCCATCTGCGGGAGAGCGAGGACATCGGGGTCGTAGGTAATGCCGGCCTTGCCCGCGGAAAGATTGACCGTGGCTCCCTGCACGCCGGGCAGGCCACGCAGGGTCTTTTCGACCTTGCGGACGCACGCGGCGCAGGTCATCCCAGAGACGGGGAGGGTTATCTCTTTCAGTTCTGTGTTAATCATCGTCTCCTATCGGGTGCCAGCGCCGCTCCTCAGGTACGTCCAGACGTCGAGATTGGGAGGCTCGATGCCCTGCTGCGTTAGCACCGTGCACACGTGAGCGCGGTGGTCGGTCCCGTGGTTGATCGCCTGCGCGAAGAAGATCGAGATCGGAATCTCGTACCGCCGGCCATCGCGCTCGACGCGGATGATCTCATTCGAGACCACGTTCTCGGCCAGGCCGATCAGCTCCTCTCCGCCGGCTAGCGCGCGCCGCTTCAGCTCGGCCATTCCCGGGAACGTCCCTTCCTTCAGGGGGTCGTCCGGTTCGCCTCTTCCGGCCATTGCCGTGAGATAGCGCTCTTCGGCGGCGAAGAGGTGGACCAGGGTATCTCGGATGGTGCCGTAAGTGCCGGTGGCGCCGGCGTCCAGCGCGTCGTCCGGAAGGCGCTCGCAGGCTTCGAGCAAGTTTAAATTCGCCCAGAGGTGGTGCTTGAAGGGTTCGCTAAGGATTTCCCGCACGGCTGTCACCTACCTGTTCGCGAGCTCGTATAGTTCCACGAGCTCACCCATCACATGCTCCTCACGCCCGCCCTTGATGCCTTCGACGACGCAGGTGTGCAGGTGGTTGTCCAGCATGAGGCCCTCCATCTTCTCGATGGCGCGGCGCACGGCGTAGGTCTGCTTGAGGACGTCCACGCAGTATTTGTCCTGCTCAACCATACGGTGGATGCCCTGAAGATGACCTTCGATAAAGGCTAACCGCTTGAGCACCTCTGTGCGCTTCTCAATCTGCATGCTCTAACTCCGTTACTTGACAGATTAAAATTGTTTGGTAGTTTCGGCGTCTTTGGTGTTTACCCATACCCCCTGGGTAGGGGTTTCGCACCTAGAATACCGCGTTCGGAGAAGCGCGTCAAGGCACGCGCAGTATGGGTTAGGACTTCGATGGCGATGCGGCCGCTATCGACCATCTTCGTGTCTTCGGGGTTGCAGCGGCCGTTCGTTACGGCGTAAACGCCTCGTTCGCGCCGGAGACGGAGAGGCCCGGCGTCGGACCGCCGCCGATGACGTAGATCGTGCCGTCTACGACGGCAGCACCGAGGCCGTGGCGCGCCGTCGGCATCGGCGGCAATGTCTGCCATATGTCCGTCGCGGGGTCGTAGACCTCGTTTTCATCGAAGGTGCCGCCGGAGCCCTCGCCGCCGAAGACGTAGATGCGCCCGTCGAGCTCGGCTGCGGCGATGCCACTACGCGCCGTGGGGAGTGGCGCGCGCGATGTCCAGGCGTTCGCCTGGCGGTTGTACTCTTCGTTCGCGTCCAGGTTGCGGCCGAAGTCGATCTCACGCCGGCCGCCGATGGCGTAGATGTGGCCGTCCGAGACGGCCACCGCCAGATGATCGCGCGGCGTGGGGAGAGACGCCGCCTCCAGCCATACGCCATTCGGATCATTGAATGCAACCGACGCGATATTCTTTCCGTCTGCGTCGGTGCCGCCGATGGCATAGATGCACGCTCCAAGAAACACCTGCTCGTCGCATAGAAGGTCAACCGCGCCCAGAGCGCCTCTCGGCGCCGGCAGTGATGCCGCTTCCGTCCAACTGTCCGACGATGAGTCATACTGGAAGATGGTTGACTGAGGGTCATCGAACCCGGTTTCAAACCCACCCATGACAAACAGCGAGACGAAGACGAACGAGGCTGCGTGATGCCTGGGTGCGGGCAACGCGGCCGCCTCCGTCCAGGAATCCGTCGCCGGGTCGTAGACCTCGACCTTGTCACTCGGCGAACCGTCCTCTTCGAAGCCGCCGATCACGTATATCCGGCGGTTCAGCTCCGCGACGGCGACTTCGGATCGGGGCGTCGGCATGGGCGCGAGCGTCCGCCACGAGTTGGCGGACGGAGCCTGTGTTGGCGATGCGCCCACCGTTGATGTGCCCCCGGGCGTCTCGGTTTGGGCCACGGAGGCCGGCGCTGGGTTAGCGTTGTCGTCACCGCCGCACGCTGCTGTTACCGCGAATAACGCAAGGATGGCGATCGCTGCAAAGAGGCGGGCGCTCATCGTCCCGCTTTTGAGCCCATGCTGACCGAACCTGCCGCGGCCACAGTAAACTTTGTGCCTTCGGTCCTTGGTGGTTGGTTCAGACCTTCGTCATGGCGTGTAAGCCTCGTTGGCGTCGCTGACCGAGGCACCGGGGGTCTCGCCGCCCCCGATGACGTAGATGGAGTCGCCGACGACCGCGGCGCCGAGTCCGTGACGGGCCGTCGGCATCGGTTCGAGCGCCCGCCAGGAATCGTTCACGAGGTCATAGGCTTCGACGGTTTGGAACGTACCGTCTGGACTTTCGCCGCCGAAGACGTAGATATAGGCGCCGTAGGGTGCAGCGGCGATGCCGCTGCGGGCGGTAGGGAGTGGCGCCTGCGACGTCCAGGCGTCGGTCTCGGGATCGTACCTCTCGTTCGTGTTCAGGTTGCGGGCTGGGTCTCCCTCCGCGCGACCGCCGATGGCGTAGATGCGACCGAGTGTCACGGCCGCGGCGAGGTTATCGCGCGGCGTAGGGAGGGGCGCTACCTCGCGCCACGCGCCGGACGGGTCGTTCAGCGAGACGGTGGCGATATTGCTCCCGTCCGCCGCGGCCCCACCGATAGCATAGACGCATCCCCCAAGGAACGGGTCCTCCTCGGCACACGGAAAGTCGACGGCGGCTACCAGCGCGCCCCTTGGCTCAGGTAGAGGTGTCACCTCTGCCCAGCTGTTCAGTGACGCGTCGTACACAAAGATGGTTGCCTTAGGGTCATCAAACCCGGTTTCGTACCCTCCCGCGACAAACAGACCGCCCAGGGTGTACACAGCGGCGTGGTGGCGTGGTGCGGGCAGAGGAGCGACGCTTGTCCAGGAATCGAGCACCGGGTCATATACCTCGACTTTGTTGCTGACCGAACCGTCGGCCTCGAACCCTCCGACGACATAAATCCGGCTGTTCAACTCGGCGACGGCGACCCCGGAGCGAGGCGTGGGCATTGGCGCAAGCTCGCGCCAGCCGCGAACCGGCGTGGGCAAGGTCTGCGGGCTCGGCGAGCCGTCAGCGGCGCTGGGAGCGGGAGTGGGGTCTGTGGCGTCATCGCCGTTGCAGGCAAGACCGGCGAACGAAACGCAGGTGGCAAGGGCGATCGTTTTCAGAATACGTAACTTCATACCGTCACCGCGCTCCGCTCCTCAGACTACCTCTTCTGTTGTTACGCATCGGCTAGCCATGAGGTTTGAGGACGACCTTGATGCAGCTTTCTTTGCGGTGGTGAAAGATGTCATAACCGCGGGGCGCGTCGTCCAGGGGCATGGTGTGGGTGATGATCATCGAAGGGTCCATCTTGCCCTGCGCGATCATTCCAAGGAGCTTGCCCATGTATCGCTTGACGGGGCAGACGCCGATCTTGAAGGAGATGTCTCGCAGGAACGACTGGAACATGGGAAACGAGAACTCCGGCTCCGTGTACATGCCGACGGCGCTGATCGTGCCAGCGGCGCGTACATAGCGGAAGCATGACTCAAGCGAGGGCGCGATGCCGACGGCCTCGAGCACGACATCGGCGCCGCGGCCTTCGGAGTGCTCTTTAACGACGGCCACCGGATCCACCTTCGACATATCGACGGGGACCGCGCCGATGCGCTTTGACATCTCGAGCCGCTCCGGCATGGAATCGATCGCTAACACTACCTTCGGCTCGAAAAGCAGCGCGCTCATCTGAGCGAAGAGCCCAACGGGGCCGGAACCCACGACGGCGACGACGTCGCCGGGCTTGATCTCGCCACGGTCCGCGCAGAAGTAGCCCGTGGAGAAGATGTCCCCGGTGAATATCGCCTTTTCGTCGCTGAGGCCATCGGGCACCTTCTTGAGTGTGTAGTGCCCGTTGGGAACGCGAAGGTACTCCGCCTGCGCGCCGCCGAGCATGATGAAGCCGAAGAACTGCTGCTTCTCGCACTGGCTGGGCCACCCCGTCTTGCAGTAGTAGCATTCGCCGCAGCAGGCCACGAAGGAGCCTACGGCGCGGTCTCCCTGCTTGAAGTTGGTGACGCCGCTGCCGGTCTCCACGACCTCGCCGATGTACTCGTGGCCCATCGACCAGCCGGTGGCGGGGATGTTCATACGGCCGTCGTAGGCGTGGATGTCGGAGCCGCAGATGCCAGCGGTCGTGACCTTGAGGATAACGTCGTTCGGCTCCTGGACCTTCGGCTCAGGCACCTCCTTGACTTCGACCTTGAACGGGCCTTCGAACGT
This sequence comes from uncultured Dehalococcoidia bacterium, assembly GCA_964479365.1. GTDB lineage: Bacteria > Chloroflexota > Dehalococcoidia > SM23-28-2 > RBG-16-64-32 > CF-163. The sequence goes on along the minus strand of CAYZLC010000033.1, from coordinate 6,457 downwards.
AACGGCTTTCATGCGGGGCGACCTCCTTGGTAGTTTCCATTGGTCAGTTATCAACAGTCAGTGAGGCAGAGTTTAACCACAAAGGCACTAAGGCACAAAGACCGGAGAAATGGGAAAACGGAAACGGGAAGGGAGAAACGAAAAAAGTCACAATCTTAGTGTCTTGGTGCCTTTGTGTCTTCGTGTTTAGGTTACGGTGCGATGCGCTCGACGACGACGTCCATGACGCCGCCGCAGATCTTGTCGTCGCCGTCGAGAGGGTTGGTCAGGTCAACGTGGACGAGGCGCGGGCGGCCGTCCTCATGCGCTTCGAGCGCGGCGTTGATGACCTCAGCCTCTCCGCAGCCACCGCCAATGGTCCCGCAGGAGGAGCCGTCAGGCCGCACGAGCATGCGCGCGCCGGGGCGGCGCGGCGTCGAGCCCCTAGCGGCGGCAACGGTGGCGAGCACGATGGGTCGTCCATCACCGAGAGCCGACTGAAGTTCGCGAAAGACTTCGTTCATACGAGAGCTATGATACACCGAAGGGCCGCTGGGTTAACCACAAAGACACGAAGGCACAAAGATTCAATGGACGAAAAATATTAGTGTCTTGGCGCCTTTGTGGCTGACGACAGGCCGTGAAAGGCTACGGCTGCGGCTGCCAGGCCGGGCTGTGACCTTCCGCCAGCAGTGTAAGGTTGGAGCCGTCGGGACCGGCGACCCAGATGTAGCCGGAGCCGCCGAAAGCGAGGTGATCGCCACTCGACGCGATCGTCACGGACTCGGCCATCATGTTGGGGATGATGCTCCGCTCGCCGGTGGCGATGTCGTGCACGAACACGCCGCTCTGGCCGGCACCTTGCGCATGGAAGACGAATGTTCGGCCGTCTGGGCTCCAGTCACTGGCGCCCGTCTCCGCGGAGCCACCGCAGCCACCACCCATGCCGCCGGTCGGTGGCAGCGCTATGCAGGTCTCGGCCACGCCCGTGTAAACGCTGACGAGTGAGTACCCCCGGCAGCCCGTCACGTCCTGGTGACCGACAAGTGCGATCGTGCCGCCGTCCGCCGACCACGACGGGTTCGACAGGTAGAAGCCGCTCAGCGGATCCATTGAGATCACGACGCGGGCGCTGGCTCCGTCCGCGGACACGATGCGAAGGCCGTCACCTCCGCAGCTGCGTTCCTCATCCACAACGAAGGTGCCGTCCGGCTGGCCTACATAAGTAGAGGTGCAGACGAAGGCGAGGGAGCTGCCGTCCAGGCTCCAAGCCGGGGCGGTCATGTAATAGTTCTCCGGCCCAACCGCCCACTCCGATGCCGTTGCCAGGTCGAAAACGATCGGCGTCCCATAATACCCACCGAGATCACCGTTGCGCTGAACGCGAATGCCCGAGAGACGCCGGCCGTCAGGCGACCATAGTGGTTCGGAGATACCGGTGAACTCGGCCAGGCCGTTGCCGTTGAGGTCGACAAGTCGCGTCGTGAAGAAGCTGCCGGCCCCGTCCCAATTATGAACCGAGAGCGCGAGCCTATCGCCCGATGGCGCCCATTGCAGCGACTGGATGTACTGGTTCTGACCACCAGAAACTATCTGCCGCTGGTTGCTGCCGTCGGCGTTCATGAGCCAGATGCTGTTGTCGCTGCGTATATAGGCGATGAGGCCGGAAGATGCCAAGTCCGGGCGCTCAGGCCACGGAAAGCCGCCCTGGTGATGGAAGGTGAGCCACTCTTCGGCGGCCCATCCCTGGCCGGTGATGCGCCACCACCAACGCCCCTCGGCGTTGACAGGGAGCGAGGTCTTATCGCCCGAGACGCTGCCGTCGAGCCATCCCACGAAGCCGTCGGGCAGGCAGTTGAGGACATTGTCGTACGTCTGCCCATCCGGCAGGGGCACCGGCAGCCGCGGGTCGGACCTGACGTTGAGGCAGGAGTCCGTGCCCGTGACCTGAACCCAATCGCCGGGACGAAGAGGGCCGGTGTACGCGGGATCGAGCGCGGCGAGTAGGGGCGCGTAGGATTTCGGGTCGGGCGGTGCGGCGCTGGGAGTGGTTTCCGGCGCGGGCGGCAGCGGCTCCGGCGTGGCAGAGGCGGGCACAGATGAAGGGGAGGAAGAGGGTGACGGCGAGGGCTCAGTCGTGGGTGTTGGCGTGTCGGCCTGCGATGGGATTCCGCCGACCGCGCGCGCCAGGATGAGGGCTGCGAGAGGAAGGGCGGCGAAGGCCAGGCGCCACATTGAATATCACCATCCATAACAACGATCTGTTGCGTACGCGGATACGGAGAAGGTCGTTACTTCACGGCGAACGCACCAAGTCACGGACGGAGCTGCGGAGGAGTGCGCTCAGCCGGATTTCAGGCGCAGGACTTTGGCCTGAGGCGCTTCCCGCTGCCTGACCAGAGCCTCGAACTCCGGTGGGCTTACCGGAGGGCTGAGCAGGAAACCCTGAAACTCGTCGCATTCGTTCTCGCGCAGGAAGGCGAGCTGGGCTTCGATCTCGACGCCTTCAGCGATGACCCTCAGGTTCAGGCCGCGCGCCATCGCGATGACCGTCGTCACGATGGCTGCATCGTTTTGGTCCGTAGTGACGTCCCGCACGAACGAGCGGTCGATCTTGATGGTGTCTATCGGGAAACGTTTCAAGTAGCCCAGCGATGAGTACCCGGTGCCGAAGTCATCCACTGAGATGCCCACGCCCATCTCCCGCAGTTCCGCAAGAGTGAAGCTCACAGATTCCAGCTGCCGCATGACGGCCCCTTCAGTAAGCTCCAGGTGGAGGCAATGCGGCGGAAGACCGGCCTCCGCGAGCGCGCTGGCCACCGCGCGGACGAGTCCCGGTTGTTCCACCTGGCGCGCCGACACGTTGACGCTGATACGGCTGGGGCCAAGCTGCGAGTCGCGCCACGCCTGTGCCTGCTTACATGCCATGCGCAGGGTCCACTCGCCGATAGGCCCGATCAGCCCCGTCTCCTCCGCGAGCGGGATGAACTCGTCCGGCACCACCAGACCGCGCTGCGGGTGTTGCCAGCGCAGGAGCGCCTCCCCACCCACTATTCTCCCGGAGGCGATCTCCATGACAGGCTGATAGAACACGCGCAGCTCGTCGCGCTCCAGGGCGTGGCTGAGGTCGTTCTCCAGCGCCAGCATCTCCTGGAGGCTGGCCTTCATCGCCAGCGTGAACATCTGGTAATTGTCGCGGCCGCGCTCTTTGGCGCGGTACATCGCCGTGTCCGCGTTGCGCATGAGTACTTCGGCGTTGTTTCCATCCCGAGGAAAGACCGTGATGCCGATGCTGGTTGTCATGCGGAACTCCTGGCCGGCGACCGTTCTGGGCTGGCGCACGCGGCGCAGGATTCGCTCCGCCGCTACCGTGGCGTCTTCGGCCCGCTCGATGCCCGGGAGCAGGAAGGTGAACTCGTCGCCGCCTACGCGCGCCACGGTGTCGCCCTCGCGGATCGTCTCGCTCAGCTCGCGGGCGACTTCCTGAAGGAGTTGGTCGCCGCCCGTATGCCCAACGGTGTCGTTGACGAGCTTGAATCGGTCGATGTCCAGGAACATGACTGCCACTTTTTCGCGCCTCCTGCGCGCTTGCGCCAGGCCGATACGCAGACGCTCCTCGAAGAGCACACGGTTCGGCAGCCCGGTCAGCACGTCGTGGTACGCGAGATGACGGATCGTCTCTTCGGCCTTCTTACGCTCACTGATATCGCGGACGAAGGCGCAGAAGCTGACGGTATCACCGCGATACAGCGGCACCACGGCCAGCTCGACGGGGAACTCGCGCCCGGTGCGGTGGAGGGCGGCTACCTCGGTGCGTGTGTTCAGTACGCGCGCCTCGCCGGTCTGGATAAACTGTCGGATACCGCGCCCGTGCGCCTCGCGGTGTTGAGAGGGAATGAGAGTCTCTGCGAGAGAGCGGCCAACAGTTTCCTCGTGAGTCCAGCCGAAGATCGTCTCCGCCTGCGGATTCCAACTGGTGATGACGCCGTCCGCGTCCATCGTGATGATAGCGTCGAGGGCGCTCTCCTGGATGGAGCGGAACTGCTCCTCGCTTTCGCGCAGCGCCTGCTCAGCCTTCATCCTTTCGGTCACGTCCCGATAGTTGACGACAATGGCACCCACGCCGGGCTCATCGATTAGATTCGTGGTGATGACGTCTATCCAGCGCCACGACCCATCCACGTGGCGAACTCGGAACTCGCCCCCGGCAGCGGCGCCAGCCTGACCTGCGATGCCGGCGAGGAGTAGGCTAGCGACCTCCAAGTCATCAGGATGAACGAATTCAAAGCCGTTGCGCCCGACCAACTCGGCTTCGGTGTAGCCGATTAGTCTTTGCGTTGACGGGCCGGCGTAGATAAAGGTGCCGTCGGGGGACATGAGCGCGATACCGTCGGAGCTATTCTCAATAAGGGAGCGGAAGCGCTGCTCGCTCTCTGTTAAGGCTTCCTCGGCCCGTTTCGTCTCAGTGACATCACGAAAGCTCCAGACTCTGCCGACGCTCTGACCGTTGAGGCGTCTTGGCTGGGAGAAGCGCTCAAACACGCGGCCGTCCTTGAAGACCAATGTGTCGTAACTCTCGGCCTCAGGTTCGGCGTAGAGTTCGCGCACCTTGCTAAGAAATACGTCCGGGTCTTTCAGCTTGTCCAGGACGAACGCTAGAGCCTGGTTATCGTCCCTCGAATCAAGGATCGATCGGGGAATGCCCCACATCTCCCCAAACTTGGCGTTGAAGCTCTCTATCTTGGCGTCCTGGCCGACGACGAGGATGCCGTCCGCGGTTGACTCCAGAGTGGTGCTGAGAAGCGATGCGGTCTGGGCCAGCTCTTCCTTGTCCCTCAGGTTCTCGATCGAGAGCCCGAGCGCTGTCGCGACGGCCTGTAGGAGCTCCTTATCTTTGACGTCGCTCTTGCGTTTCGTCTCTACCAGTAGGAGAACGCCCAATGTTCTCGTCATAGCGCTGACCGGTACCAAGACCAGGCGTTCCCCCGGCCGCAGAAATATTGGCCCGGCTCCGGCAACAGGCGCCCAGTGTGAGGTGCCATCCGCCAGTGCGCCGGATACGCCGGCTTCGCAGTCTTCGAGTCCACAGGCGGCATCCGCGTCGCTCATGCCGAAAGCGGAAAGGATACTCAGGCTCTGGTGCTCATCCCGCAGCGCCAGGAACGACGCGCGAACTGCCAGAAGCCTGTTGATGACCGGCAACGCCTGCTCTGCCGCCGCGCTGACGTTAGGCGCCTGGCTCAGCTCCTGAAGCAGAAGGTTCGGATAGGCGCTCCGCTTCCGGAGCTTGAAGATCTGACTGAACGCCCACTCGATGGCGACAGTGGCGATGATCAGCCCCACGAACAGGCCGGACAGGAGCTGGGGCCAACTGTAATGCAGGACAAGGTAGTAGAACGGCTCGCTGCCGAGGATAGCCGCGTAGACGCCGATCTGGACCAGCCGCTTAAGCGCGCGTATCTCTTTCAACGAGTCGGCTGTTGAAGGCGACACGGGGGCCCCCGCCGCCCCCGCCCTGGTCGTGAGCTTCTGGGGCTTAGTGTTTGAAATCATTGATGGCCGGTGTTTAACCCGAATCTAATATGGAGACGCCCTCGCCATATTCCGCGTTACCTGTCTGCCCCCGTGGTGAGAGCGTGCTAATATACCGCCGGATCAGAAGGAGGCCGGCTATGGATGTTGCCACGTTCGCGGAGATAGAGGCGGAGTTCGCCGCCCGCGTCAACCGTATCGTCTGGTGTACCGTCGCAACGGTGGACCGCAAGAGGCGCCCGCGTTCGCGGATACTGCACCCAATATGGGAGGGCACGACCGGTTGGATCGCGACCGGGCGGACCTCGTTCAAGGTACAACACCTGGCAGGCAACCCGTACGTCTCGTTGACCTATTGGAGCCCGGAGCACAAGCAGATCTACGCCGAGTGCAAGGCGGAGTGGGAGGATGTCGCCGAGGAGAAGCGCAGGATCTGGGAGTTGTACAAGTCGACGACGCCGCCGCTGGGGTACGATCCGGCGATGATCCCCGAATGGAAGGACGGCCCGGGGAGCCCTGGGTTCGGGCTGCTCAAGCTGACGCCGCGGCGGATTGAGCTCTCGTCAATTCAGGATATGATGGCCGGTAAGCCGCCGCTGGTCTGGCGGCCCGCTGGCTAAGTCGTCGAAGGCTCGTCCTCCGGTCGCATCAGGTAGACGAAGTAGTAGACAAGGCCCGCGAGTGCGCCCCCGGTCAGCGGGCCGATCCAGTAGACCCACTGGTCGTCCCAGTCGTTGGCGACCAGAGCCGGGCCGAACGAGCGCGCCGGGTTCATCGAAGCGCCCGTGAGCGGCACGCCGACGAAATGGTCCATCAGCACCGCCAGACCGATCGCGATCGGCGCCAGGTTCGCCGGACCGCGCGGATCCATGGCCACCGCGAAGACTGTGAACACAAGCGCGAAAGTCAGGATGATCTCCACAACGACCCCCGCCCAGTCGCTCGA
>CAYZLC010000032.1:0-13306 GCA_964479365.1 uncultured Dehalococcoidia bacterium | reverse complement strand
TTCGTGAGGTAGTCGGCGAGGCGGGCGCGGACTGTGATGTCGGCGACGAGGGCGGCGGCGGCCCACAGGGATGGGAGGGGAAAGGGGGAGAGTATTTCGACGAGGGCGCTGCGTTTGAGGTGGCGGCTGTGGAGGGAGGCGGGCTCAAGGCTGGGGCCTTGAGCCACAGAAGAGGGCGAAAGTGCGAGTGCTTCGAGCGTCGGTATGGACGCGAGGGCGGTGCGTTGCGCTTTGGTGACGGCGAGGCGGCGGGCTAGGGCGGCGGCTTCGGGTTCGGTGAGGCGCCACGCGAGGACGGGCCAGCAGGCGGCCCGGGCGCCGGTGGGGTTCAGCTCACGGAGGCGGGCGAAGGCGGCGGCGTTCGCCCGTTCGAAGCGGAGGGCTGGGTGGATGGCGGCGAGGGCTCCGTATTCCTGGAGGGATGACAGCGCTCCTTCCGGGGCGTCCTCCGCGAGAATGCGAGAAAACTCGTGGTGAAGGCGAGCGCCGCTGATGGTCTGGAGGTATCCGATGTCCCGCTTAAGCCAGGCGAGGGTGTCGGCTTCGATCTCGAATCGAAGCCGAGCAGCGTAGCGGAAGGCGCGGAGGATGCGGGTGGCGTCGTCCTGGAAGGAGCGCTCGTGGAGGACGCGGATGAGGCGCGCGTCGAGGTCGGCGAGGCCGCCGGAAGGGTCGAGGATTTTGCCGCGCTCGGCGCCGTTGAGGCGGAGGGCGAGGGCGTTGATGGTGAAGTCGCGGCGGCGCAGATCCTCGCGGATGGTGGCGGGTTTGACGGCCGGGAGGGCACCGGGGCGGGAGTAAGTCTCGGAGCGGGCGGTGATGAGGTCTAGATGGAAGCCTTCGAGGCGGACCGTGGCGGTGAGGAAGGTTGGGTGGGTGACGTCGCGGCCGCCGGTCACTCCGGCCAACTCGCGTGCGAGGGCCATGGCGTCACCTTCGACGGCGATGTCGATGTCGAGCCAGGGGCGCTCGAGGAGGAGGTCGCGGAGAGGGCCGCCGACGAGGAAGAGAGGAAGGGCGTGGCGCTCGGCGATGGTGAGCAAGCGATCGAGGAGGTGGCGTGCAGAGGGAGGGAGGGCTCGCTCGAATTTAGTAATGAGATTAGGGTTTCTCACAACTCTCCTGCTTATAGTAGAGTTCTGCCTTGACACGGGGGGTGGGCAAACATATCATTTTCGGGTGAACCTGCGTTTCGGTAGTGACACCGAAGGGCGGTTCGAATCGCCAACTGAGGTTTCCAAGGATCAGACCTGGCAAAACCGGGCCGCGGCAGCGCGGCCCTCTTTGTCGGCGGTTCTGATTGCGCGCTATGGTTAGACAAGGCACGATGACACGACCGCGCTCCGCCAGCGAACTGGCCTCCGCGCTCGGACTGAGCTTCAGCGACGCGGACCTGCTTCAGCAATCGCTCTATCATCGCTCTTATCTCAACGAGGCGCCGGACCGGGAGATCGAGTCCAACGAGCGGCTCGAGTTCCTGGGCGACGCTGTACTGGGGTTGATCGTCTCCGAGAAATTGTATCGCGACTATCCTGCCCTGAGCGAAGGGCACCTGAGCCAGCTCAGGGCGCTGCTTGTCCGCTGGGACGCGCTGGCGCAGGCGGCGCGGCGGATCGACCTCGGGTCGTACCTGGTACTGGGCCGAGGCGAAGAGCTATCGGGCGGGCGCGAACGGCCGTCGAATCTGGCGGGGGCGTATGAGGCGCTAATTGGCGCGGCGTTCCTCGACGGGGGGATGACGAAGGCGCGCAAGCTGGTGCTGCGTTTGCTGAAGCCGGACTTCGACGAGATCGCGGAGCGGGGCGTGACCGCGGACAGCAAGAGCGAGCTTCAGCACGTGGCGCAGACGCGCTGGCACCAGATACCGGAATACCGTTTGATCTCCTCAGAGGGCCCGGACCACGCCAAGCTGTTCACTGTCGAAGTGTGTATCGGGGACCAGGTCCTGGGCGGTGGGCAAGGGCGTAACAAGAAGCAGGCCGAGCTAAATGCGGCCAGGCAGGCACTGGAGACACTCGCCGCCACTAGCGAATAGCGGTTCGCAGAAGTGTACCTGAAGCGGCTGGAGGTCCAGGGGTTCAAGAGCTTCGCCGTCCGGACGACGTTCGAGTTCGGCCAGGGCATCACGGCTATCGTCGGTCCTAACGGGTCCGGCAAATCCAACATCGCGGATGCGTTGCGCTGGGTGCTGGGGGAGCAGTCCGGCCGCCTGCTGAGGGCGCGTAAGCTGGACGACATCATCTTCGCGGGATCAGGAACGCGTGCGCGCTCAGACCGCGTGGAGGTGACGTTGACGTTGGACAACAGCGACGGCTGGCTGCCGATTGACGTTCCCGAGGTGGCGGCTGCGCGTCGTGGGTACCGCTCCGGCGAGAGCGAATACCTCATCAACAAGAAGAAGGTGCGCCTGCGCGAAATCCAGTCGCTGCTAGTGAAGGCGAGCGCGAGCCAAAGCTCTTACGCGATCATCGGCCAGGGGCTTGTGGAGAGCGTGCTCAATCTGCGGCCGGAGGAGCGGCGGTTGCTGATAGAGGAGGCCGCGGACATCCAGCGCTACCGGTTGAAGATCGAGGAGGCGCAGGACCGGCTGAAGGCGACGCACGAGAACGTCGAACGGGTGAAGCTGTTGATGAAGGAGATCGAGCCGCGGCTGACACAACTTGAGCGCCAGGCGAAGCGCGCCGGTGAGCATTCACGGTTATCAACCGAGCTGCACCAGGCGCTCCAGGTGTTCTACGAGCAGCAATGGCACCGCGCGCAGGAGTCGCTGGCTGTCGCGCGGGCGAACCACGACCAGGCGGGCGCGGAGTTTCTGCAGGCGAAGGTGGCGCTGGGAACGTGCCAGCGGGAGCTTTCGGACATCGGGCGACAGCTCGAAGAGCACAGGCAGGCAGCGACCGCTGCGGGCGCGGAACGGGAGCGGCTGGACCAGCTGATCCGGGACCTGGAGCGGCGTCTGGCTGTGAGCAAGGAACGCCGAGGGATCCTCGAGGCGCGCTCCCACGAGCTGGAGGAAGAGGTGGGTGTCCTGGAGGAGGAGCGAAAACGCGCGAGCGGCGTCATCTCCGCGGAGGAAGAGACCCGCCTGCGGTTGGAGGCGGAGGTAGCGACCGCGCGCGAGGCGCTGGAGGCGCGACAGGCAGACCTGACCGCGCTGGAGCAGGAGTTCCGCGACGCTCTCACGCACGGTGCAGACGCCGAGGCGAGGAGCAAGCGGCTCCAGACCGCGGCGGCTGAAATGAAGACGCGCGTCAGGCAGTTGGCAGACGCGCAACGCGAGCTGGATAAGGAGGCCTCGCGGCTGGACACGCGGCGGCGCTCGCTGGTGAGCCAGATGGCGGAGCAGCTGCGGGTGCTGCGGAGCGTGCGCGCGCAGGAGGCGGAGCTGTTGGCTGAAGTGTCTACGACCGGGGCGCGGCGTGAGACGCTGGAGGGTGAGCTGCGCGGGCTGCGCGAGGCGCTGGGAACGCTCGAGGCGGACCAGAACGAACGGCGCGCTAAGCTGGAAGGGCTGGAAGCGCGGCTCGATGTCCTGGGAGAGGCGCAAAAGCAGGCGCGGGCGACGGAGCCGGAAGCGGCGGTGACGATTGAGGGTGCGCTTTCGACGGTCTACGAGATCATCCGAGTGCCGCGTGGCTTCGAAGCCGCTATCGCGGCGGCGCTGGCGGGGCAGCTGGAGGCGTTCGTGTTCGACCGGCAGGCGCCGGCGATCGCCGCGATCCAGTCACTTGTCGAGCAGGGCGGGCCGCGCACCGCGGTGCTGCCTCTGGACAGCATTAAACCCGTGTACCCCTTGAACATCATTCGTGAGAAGGGCGTCGTCGGCGTAGCTGCGAAGCTGGTGAAATACCCGGCGCGGTACGAGAAGCTGGTGAACAACCTGCTCGGCCGCACGGTAGTGGTGCAGGACGTGGCGGTGGCGGCGCGGTTGATGCGTCGCGGGCTAGGGGCCGTGGTGACGCTTGACGGCATCCTGTTTCATCCCTCGGGGTACATCAGCGGCGGGCAGCCCCTGGCAAGCCGGCCATTCATCCTGGGCTACGAGCGGGACCTCGAATCGATACCGAAGGAGATGGACCGCATCCGGCGTTCACTCGCCGTCGCTGAACACGAGGTCGATACGCTACGTGAGCGGCGGCGCCAGGCGGAGTCCGCGCTGGCGTCGCTGACGCGCGAGGCGGAGGACGCGCTGGACAAGCGACAGCGCCTCCAGGACTCACTCTCGCAGCGGCAGCAAAGGCTGGCACAGCTGCGGGGCGAGATGCGCGGCCTCATCGGCTCGCAGGGGAGCCTGCGAGAGCAGCAGCGGACGCTGGCGCGCGAAGCCGAGCGGATCGAAAACGAACGAGAGGCGCTGCTGGTGCAGGCCGGGGAGTCGGCGGACACGGCGAAGTACCTCAATCAGGCAGACAAAGTGATCCAGCAGCGGCGGAAGGTCCTGACGGCCGCGGTCGAAGAGGCGGCGGACGGCCTGGCACGCGTGGACGCGCAGTATCGGTCGCTGACGGCGCAGCGGGAGGCGGCGGAGGGGGCGCTGGCACGGCTGGAGACGCAGGGTTCGGCGAAGAGTGCGCAGCTGCGCGGCCTCGAGTTGGAGCTTACAACTCTACGCTCGAGCGTGAGCAAGGACGAGATGGAGCTGGCTGAGAGCAGGGAGCAGATGGAGTCGTTTGTGCAGAGCGTGCAGCCGGGCGAGGAAGGGGCACACCATCTGGAGGCGCGGCAAAGGGACCTGCATTCGCAGGTGCTAAGCTCGCAGAACCGGCTTTTCGAGAGCGAGCGCCAATCCCTGGCGGCGGAGGCGGAGGTGCGGCGTTGGGAGGCGGAAGTGGAAACGCTGCGGGGGCGTATCGCGGAGGACGGGCTGACGCTGACGGCGGACGGAAACGTTCTGCCCGTGCCGGTCGAGCAGCCGGCTGTGCCTTCCTGGCTGGCGACGGAGACGACGGACCAGGAGGGCGGAGGGTTGCGCCCGATCTCCGGCGGCGCCTACTTAGACCAGGACCAGTTGCGCACTCAGATCGAACGCCTGCGGGCGCAGCTACGAAGCATCGGCCCCGTGAACATCGAGGCGCAGGTGGACTACGAGTCGCTGAGCGAACGTCACAGCTTTCTCGGCGGCCAGCTTGATGACCTGGCCTCCGCAGAGAAGTCGCTGCACAGGGCGATCCAGGAGCTGACAGCGCTGATGCGAAAGCGGTTCGAGGTAACGTTCGAGAAGGTGGCGAGCGGCTTCGCCCACTACTTCCAAGCGTTCTTCGGAGGCGGCGACGCCAAGCTCAGCTTGACGGACCCGAAAGACCCTTCGAATTCAGGAGTGGAGATCGAGGCGCGGCCGCCCGGCAAGCGCACGCGGACGCTGACGCAGCTCTCGGGCGGGGAGAAGGCGCTGACATCGGTTTCGTTGCTCTTTGCGCTCCTCCAGGCGAACCCCTCGCCGTTCTGCGTGCTGGATGAGGTGGACGCGATGCTGGATGAGGCGAACGTCGACCGCTTCGCCACGGCCCTGCGGGACCTGGCCCAGCGGACGCAGTTCATCGTGATCACGCACAACCGCCGGACGATAGAGGTGGCAGACAGCATCTACGGAGTGTCGATGGCGGCGGACGCCGCTTCGCGGGTGCTGTCGATGCGGCTGGGCGACCTGCCGGCGGGGGCATGAAGTAAGAGGTCAGAAGTCAGAAGTCACAAACCTGGCGTCCCTATCTATCAAATCACGATTGGCTCCTGTCCACTATAATCTTCCGCGAAGGCGCGACGAGATGCCGCAGCAACCAATCGAGCTGATCCTCACCCGGCAGTGGGCGAGTTACCTTGCCGTGCCGGTCTGGGTGATGGGCGAAGGCGGTGACCTGATCTACTACAACGAACCGGCGGAAGCGGTGCTGGGTCGCCGCTTCGATGAGGCGGGCGAGATGCCGGGTGAGGAGCTGGCATCGATCTTTCGGACGACAAACGAGGACGGCTCGCCGCTACCCTCTGAGTTGATCCCGATCAACGTAGCGCTCCTGGAACGGCGGCCTGCGTATCTTCGGGTACGGTTCCTCGGACTGGACGGCGTGTGGCGTGTCGTGGAGGCGACGGCCTTCCCGATAGAGGGACAAGGGGGCCGGCACCTGGGAGCGGTGGCGATCTTCTGGGAGGCCGAGCCGGCGTGAATGTAACGCTCTGGGGAACAAGAGGGTCACTAGCGGCGCCGGGCCCGGAGACGACGCGCTACGGGGGCAACACGGCGTGTGTGGCTGTGCATTCGGCTGACGGCGCACTGCTGGTCCTCGATGCCGGGACCGGCATACGTCCGCTGGGAACGACGGTTGGCGCCGAGACTTCTCGGGTGGACATCCTGCTAACGCACTTACACATGGACCATATCCAGGGGCTGGGTTTTTTCGGGCCGCTGTACACACCTGACCTGGAGGTGCACATCTGGGGTCCACCATCGACAACGTTGCACCTCAGGGAGCGGCTGGGGCGCTACCTTTCGCCGCCGCTCTTCCCGGTGCAACTGAGAGACCTACCTTGCCGGCTGACGCTGCATGACGTTCCGCTGGAGGAGTTCGAGATCGGCCAATTCGAAGTGTCGACCGCACTGATCTGCCACCCGGGCCCGACCGTTGGGTATCGCATCAGCGAGGGGGGCGTGAGCATGGCTTACTTGGCAGATCATGAGCCTGCGCTAGGGGTTAGGGAGTTTCCAGGAGCGGCTGAGTGGACGTCAGGGTACGAGCTTGCGGAGGGCGTCGATCTGCTCATCCACGACGCTCAGTACACAGAAGCGGAGTATCAGACGCACGTAGGCTGGGGACACAGCTCGCTACCGCAGGCGATCGCTTTCGCGGCTCTGTCGAATGTGAGACGGATGGTGACGTTCCACCACGATCCTAGCCATGACGATGCTACGTTGGACACGGTTGTCCTCGATGCGCGGAAGCGAGGTGACCTGCCGTTTGCGCTTGTGGCAGGCATGGAGAGGGCGACGTTTGAGTTAACGGATGGGAAGGTGGAAGGAGGAGGGAGAAAGTAGGACAACGAGGCGAGCGAAAGGTCATCGCGCTTGTGGCGGACCTGATGCTGGCGGTGCGGATCGAGGAGGCGGCGAAGCAGCTGGGGGCGACGGTGTTAGCTGTTGGCTCAGTAGATGAGCTTCGGGAAATAGCCAGCGGCGCGGACCTTATTGTCGCGGACCTGGCGGCGCCTGGTGTAGAGCTGGAAGCGCTCGCCGGCGCTGCGAGAGAGTCCGGCGCGCCGCTCCTCGGGTTCTATCCGCACGTGGACGTCACGCTACGAAGGGCGGCGGCCCGGGCGGGTGTCGAGCGGGTATATCCGCGCAGCCGGTTTCTGAGGGAGTTACCGGCGATACTGCGTGCGAGTTTGAACGGATAGATGTTGCCCAGTCCCGTACGCTGCACATATCATCGAGGGTGATGGTGCGACTCTTCAGACGAAAGAAGGACGACGACCCGGTGGCCGGCGGGGAAGAAGACGCCGGTCGCGTCGCAGACGCGCCCGAGGCGGTCGAGACGCCTCGGGAAGACCTTTCAGGAGAGGAAGCGGCGGCCCCTGTCGATCAAGCCGTCGAGCGCACGCGCCGAACGTGGTTTGGCCGCATCGGAGGGATGTTCCGGCGGGGGCTGAGCGAGGAGCTGTGGGAGGAGCTGGAGGAGACGCTCGTTGCGGCGGACACGGGGGTGGCGACGACGATGAAGGTGATCGAGGACGTTCGTGACAGGGTCAAACGCGATTCTATACGAGATCCTGAGCAGGCGCTCAACGTGCTGAAGGAAGACCTGATCGCGACGTTGGAGGTGGACACAGGGCGAGGGCGCATCTGGCATGCGAACGGTCATAGTGAGACGCTGCCCAAGCCGGCGATTATCCTGGTCGTCGGCGTCAACGGGACCGGGAAGACGACGAGCATCGGCAAGCTGGCTCACACGTACAAGACGCAGGGAAAGAAGCTGGTGCTGGCCGCCGCGGACACGTTCCGGGCGGCGGCTATTGATCAGCTGAAAGAGTGGGCACAACGGGCGGGCGTGGATGTTGTCGCTCATCAGCAGGGCGCTGACCCGGGCGCGGTGGTGTTTGACGCACTGAACGCCGCTGAGAAGCGCGAAGCGGACGTGGTGATCATCGATACGGCCGGGCGCTTGCACACGAAGGCTCACCTGATGGAGGAGTTGCAGAAGGTAAACCGCATCATCCAGCGGAAGTACCCGGAGGCGCCACATGAGGTGCTGCTGGTACTGGACGCGACGACGGGCCAAAACGCGATGCAGCAGGCGAAGTACTTCACGGAGGCGGTAGGCGTGACGGGTGTGGTGCTGGCGAAGCTGGACGGGACGGCCAAAGGCGGGGTGGTCTTCTCGGTGTGCGACCAGTTGCGGGTTCCGGTGCGGTTCGTCGGGACGGGGGAGAGGCCGCAGGACCTGGCTCCGTTCGAGCCGCGAGGGTTTGTGGAAGCGCTGTTCGCGCCGTAAGCACGGCGGCAAACCCACAAACCTACAAACCTCCGAACCCCAATCCGAGACCCAGCCTTCTATTGCGTCCCGCTGGTGTTGGTTAGACTGACAACGTGCGCGTAGCGAACGAAGGTGACATAACTTCCGATCCGGCCTCCGACACGGCGGAAGACGCCGGCGCATCAATAAGCGTCGAAGCGCTGTGCTGGATGGGGCTAGTCGTCGCTGCGGTGATGCTTCGTTTGGTGCACCTGGACGGGCTGCCGCTGACGACGGACGAGGCGATGCGGGCGCTGGACGCCGGGCGTGTCGCGGGTGGGGAAACGCCGGACACGTGGCTGGGCGACTTCGCGGCGGCGGCGACTTCGTACTTGTTCCGCATCTTCGGGGAACACGAACTCGTCGCGCGGTTGGTAGCGGCGACGGCGGGAATCGCGCTCGTGGGCGTTCTCTGGTTCGCAAGGGGACTGATCGGCGGGGTGGGAGCGCTCGTCACCGCCGCTCTAGTGACGTTTTCGCCGCTGTTTGTGGTGCATTCTCGGTCAGCCACTGCGTTCAGTGTGGGATCTTTCCTGGCAGTTGTGATGGTGGTCTGCCTGTTTGGATATTTGCGTGAGCCGCGGACTGCCCTCGCCTTTCCGCTTGTCGTTTCGTTGGCGCTGGCGCCGCTGACGGACTCGCCCGCCGTAGTGGCGGCGCTGGCAATCGTGGTCTTTCTGGTGATGGAAGGGGTGTTCTTCGCGAGCGAGGACGTCAGGCGGGGTTGGCGGGCCTTTCGTTCGAGTCCGTTGCAGTGGGTGAGCGCGCTCCTGGTCGTTGTCGCGGCGGTACAACTCGGAATCACGCAGTTCGGGACATCGCTGGGCGGCGAGCTGCCTGGCATACGGTTATTCGTGGAGATGTTCGAGCTGCCGCGGGCCTCGAGGCCGCCGGAGTACCATTTAGCGCTGTTGTTAGCCTACGACTGGCCCCTCCTCCTGGCCGGCGGTGTGGCATTCGTGCTTCTGGCGGCGAAGTTGGCGCGGGGTGGCCGGGCAGCGGTCACGCCCTTCGAGCGCTTTCTGCTGGTCTGGACGGCGCTCGCGGCGGTGACACTGACGCTGGTGACGAGACGCGAAAGCGGCCAACTGCTGATGTTGCTGCTGCCGCTGGCATTTCTAGCCGGCAGTCTCGCCGAGAAAGTCGTCTCGGAGTTCGATTGGAGCGCCGTCGTCAAGTCGTGGCCTGTTGCGGGGGCGATCGTAGCCCTGATGGCGATGACCGTTCTCCTGATGACGGAGTGGTCGTCGGGGAACGCCGGGGCGGGCGGGCGACTGCTCCTCGTGGCTGCGCCTCTGGCGGGTATCGGGCTCGTCGCGGGGGTGTATTTTCGATCGCGCAGGTCCGCGGGCGCCATAGCGACAGGCGCGGTCACGCTGGCGGCCGTCGCCTTCCTGGTGCATTCTTCGCTGGCGGTGGCCTTCGCGGGAGGAACGGAGTTCGCGGTGGACGCGCGGTTGCAGGCCCGGGCGGAGCGGCTGGGGGAGACGCTGAACGTGTTGGCCGCCGAGCGCGGTGGCACCATAGTGGTTGATGGTGAGCTGCGAGACGAGCTGGGCTGGACGTTGCGCGACTCGCCTGTCGTCTTTGGCGGGCCGCTGGAGGGCGCATCCGTAGTAGTAACGAGACCTGACGCTGCGCCCTCGGGATTCGTGGGCTTGGATGAAGTCTGGGGGGTAGCCGAGGGCTGGTACCCGGACGAAGTGCTGGCGCCGCGGCGGATGTGGCGCTGGCTGCTGTACCGGGAGCCGTACGGGGACTTGGACGTAGTCGACACGCGTATATATGTGAGGACGATATGAGACGAGTGGTTAGTGAACACAGTGAATAGTGGGTAGTTGGCTGAGCGAGGTGGCCCGGCCGCTGCCGCAGTCGCGTGTGATGGAGCGGCGGGATTTCCTCGGCGCTTTTGGCCTGCGGGTCGCGATGACGTGGGAGGCGGCTGCTTGGGCGGCGCTGGTTGTGCTGGCGTTCGGGTTCCGGTTGTGGGACCTGGGGGCGCGGGCGATGCACCACGACGAGAGCCTTCACGCCTACTATTCGTACCAGCTGTTGCAGGGGAACGGATACGAGCATAGCCCGCTGCTGCATGGGCCGTTCCAGTTCTTCGGGACGGCGCTGACGTTCTTCCTGGCCGGGGGCGCGAGCGATACTGCCGCCCGCGTCCTGCCGGCGCTGTTCGGCGGGGCGCTGGTCATCCTGCCGCTGACATTCCGCAGCCATCTCGGGCGCATTGGGGCATTCGCGACGGCCGCGCTAATCGCCTTCTCGCCCGCGCTGCTGTACTACAGCCGTTTCGCACGCGAGGACATCTACGTTGCTGCGTTCACGCTCGGCATCGTTGTCTGCCTCTGGCGGTACCTCGACGAGAGGAGGCCGCGGTACCTGTTGATATCGTCCGGCCTGCTGGCGTTGAGCTTCGCGACAAAGGAGACGACGTTCATCTTCGTCGCGATCCTGCTTCTGTTCCTCAACCTCTGGGTGGCCGCAGACCTCGCAGCGCAGTCCCGGCAGGAGCGAGGTGGCGCAGAGAGCGTGCGGTTCCTGGCCTACGTGCCGTTCGCGTGGGCGATCGTGGCGCTCTGGCCGTTCGTCACCGGGATCAGACGCAGGCTCGGGCTGGAACAGCGGCATCCGGCGATGGACGCACTCCTGGTGCTGGGCACACTCGCGGCGCCGCAGTTCGCGGCGGCCATAGAGCTTCCGATCGAGGCTGCGGGCGTCGAGATCACGTCCGCGGCGGCGCAGCGTCTCATCGGCGTGCCGGCTGTACTCGCGCTACTGGCGGCGAGCGCGATCGTGGGGTTGGCGTGGGATAAGAAGACGTGGCTGAAGTTGGCGGCGTGCTTCTATGTGCCGTATGTGCTCCTCTTCACGGCGTTCCTGACGGACATCGACGGCCTGGGCAGCGGAATCTGGGAGTCGCTGGACTACTGGCTGGACCAGCATGACGTACGCCGGGCGGGCCAGCCTGACTTCTACTACCTGATGTTCCTGCCGGCGTACGAATACCTGGCACTGGCATTCGCGGGGCCCGCGCTGCTGTACTACACGCTGCGCGGAGGTCCGCGGTCGTGGCTGCTGACGATGGTCACGACCCTTGCGCTTCTTTTCTTCTTCGGCGCGGATAGCTTTGGAGACAGCTGGGCGGTGGGCATCGCGCAGGGAGTGATGCTGCCCCTCGCCGCTGTGGGGTTGTTTCTGGCGGTTCGTGGCACGATGTTCGAACGCTTCCTGGTGTTCTGGACGGCGGCGACGCTGGTGGCGTACTCGTTCGTGGGCGAAAAGATGCCCTGGCTCAGCGTTCATACGGCGCTGCCGTTGATTATGCTGGCGGGTTACGCGGCCGGGAGGTTGTTCGCACGGTGGGGGAGCGCGCCGTGGGCGGGCGGGTCTGAGACCCGCCCCCACGCGTGGCGTCTTGCCGCTGCGACTGCGGCGCTAGTCGTCGGGGTGCTGGCGGTGCTGAGCGTGCAAACGGCGGTGCTCACGACGTATGGCCATGGGGACGTCCCGCGCGAGTTCCTCTTCTATACGCAGACATCGCCGGACGTGCCGGATGTCGTTGAGCGCATCGACAAGATCGCGGCCGCATCCGGCAGGGGCGATAGCCTGCGCGTCCAGGTGGACGAAGCGGACATCTGGCCGTGGGCCTGGTATTTGCGCGAGTACAACGTAAGCTTTGAGCCGATGGGGCCGGGCTTCCTGCCGGACGATGAAGCGTTGCTCCTGCTTTCGGCGCCGAACGAGGTCTACACGGGCGAGTACCTGGGCAGCTATCAGCCGGCGCAGCGGTACACGCTCCGCTGGTGGTTCCCTGAGGACTACCGGGGCATCGGAGAGAAAGAGAACCTGGGCGAGGCGATCGGCGACTTCGTCGTGGACCTCGGCGAACGCGATACCTGGGAGCGCTGGTGGGGCTTTTGGTTTCATCGCGACATAATGCCGCGGGGCGGGATCGAGGGACGGCTCCTGGTCCCGCTGGAGTTCGAGGCCGTGGACCCGGGACCGCCTCCGACGGTGGCCGGACTCGGCGAGCCGGAGGCGGACCTGGAAGGGCG
Source organism: uncultured Dehalococcoidia bacterium (assembly GCA_964479365.1). Lineage (GTDB taxonomy): Bacteria > Chloroflexota > Dehalococcoidia > SM23-28-2 > RBG-16-64-32 > CF-163. Next base: position 747 of record CAYZLC010000032.1, on the reverse strand, counting down.
CTATATCATCGGCGGGCTGGGCTCGGAGCCGGGGCAGATGCAGTTGCCGGCCGGCGTGGCGCTGGACGGCGGCGGGAATATCTACGTCGTCGATGGCGGCAACGCGCGAGTCCAGAAGTTCGATCCGCGGGGAACGCTGCTGGGGGCAGTGGGCAGCGCTGGGATTGAGGCGGGCCAGTTCAACCTGGCTTCGGATATCGCGATCGACGGGGCAGGGAACGTGTACGTGGTGGACACTTGGAACCATCGGATCCAGAAGTTCGCGCCGGACCTGACGCCGGCCGGTGGATGGGGCGTTGCCACCAACGACCTGATGAATCCCGGGCCCGGAGCGATGTGGGGGCCGCGCGGCATAGCGATAGACAAGGACGGGAATATCCTCATAGCGGACACGGGGACGCACCGCATCCGGCGGCATGCGCCGGATGGCGCGCATCTGGGCGACTTCGGGCGGCGCGGCAAGGAGCCGGGCGAGTTCGAAGAGCCGACCGGGATTGCGGTCGGGCCGGACGGTGCGGTCTACGTGGCGGAAGCGGGCAACGCACGCATCCAGAAGTTCGATGCGGCGTTCCAGTTCGTGGCCGCGTGGCCAATCGAAGACTGGGCGGAGCGGCTCCCTCGCAACAAGCCGCAAATCGAGGCGCTGCCGGACGGGCGCTTGGTCGCGACGGATGCGCCGCACGGCCGTCTGCTGCTTATCGGCAGTGACGGTAGGGTGACCGCCCGCCTGGATACGGTCGCGGACGT
>CAYZLC010000031.1:0-13309 GCA_964479365.1 uncultured Dehalococcoidia bacterium | reverse complement strand
CCGACTGCGCCTGTATGCTGGCGCTACCCTACGTGATTTCTCCCGTGAAGTCAACAGGTTACCCCGCCTGCCGATGTCCTCCTCCTCCCGCACCCCGAGCGGGGACGAGGCAAGGGCGGCAAGGCGCATGGACCGAGGGAAGGCGGTCAGGTGGGGCTTCCTGCGGAAGGAGGCTCCTCACGGAGCAACTTTTTTGGTGCTATCGGCTGGAGATTATTGATTCACCCGGACGACGGCGATGCCGGTAAAGGCTTGCCCGCTGTGCAGGCGAACCGAGCCGCTAGGGCACGGTCAAGGCGCCAGCGCTCCGAACTGCGACGCGCGGGTCGCTGCGTCAAAGTACAGGCGAAGGCCCCGCGCATTGTTGTGGCTTCCGCCAGGGCCGATACACTTTGTGTCGTCCGGGTTCGTCCCGATCCTGGTCAGGAGCGTTAGGCTCAGGGTATCCGTAGCGCCGTCGAATTCCACCGCTGAGAAGGGATCGAAGGCCACGGCGACCTCTTTTGCCAGTGCTGGGTTCCGCGTGATCCCGGTAAGGCACCGGGCCACGCCCGAGGCGACCAGGGTCCCGTTCTTGAACACCTCGGCCCGTAGGTCAAACTGGGTCCCGATGTCATCGCTATTTTTCAACCCCACCCACGTTTGGAGATCCCTCAGGGCGGACAGGGTGCCAGGTGTCAGCATGGGTTGGGCTGTCCACGTGCCGATCGGTGCCCATGGGTTTCCATTGGCGAAATTCACGCCTTCCGAATCCTTGTACTTCGCGGTCGCGGCGCTCGGCGCGATATCGTCCAAGAACAGGATGGGGGGGTTGTCGGAGCTCCCGGAGCCATGCAGATACGCCGTGAAGGACGGAGACGCCGCATGACTGACGGTCAGCGTGAAGGCCGCCCGCCCCTCTAAGGGGGTCACGGCATCGTGATCCGCGGCGATGACGGTCACATTCAGATACGTGGCAGCCGTCCCAGGCCCCGGAGCGAAATGCAGCAGCCCCTGGCCGCCGCCCTGGTCCGTCAGCGTGACAAAGGTCGGAGCGCCGACCAAGCCGAGTGTGAGGCTGCTCACCCCGTCGGGGTCGGTCGCCGTCACGGGCACGTCGAGGACAGCCCCCTCGCCCACCGTCTGGTTCGGGATCGGGGTGACTTGCGGGGCACGGTTCGTGTTCCCGACCGTCACCGTGAAGGTCTGCACCGCATCCAACGGCGCGACCGGATCCTGGTCGGTGACCCGCACGGTGACCCCCGCATACGCGCCGGCTTCCGTGTAGCCGGGTGTCAGACGCAGGATCCCCTGTCCGCTCCCCTGATCGGTGAGCGCCACGAAAGCGGGCGCGTTCTCCAGGGTGAGCCGGAGGCTTCCGTTGCCGTCGGGGTCGGTCGCAACAATCGACACATCGAGTGTGGCCCCTTCCGCCAGGCTTTGATTGGCGATCGGCTGCAGGTTCGGCGGCCGGTTGGTGTTGTGGACCGTCACGTCGAAGGTCTTCGTATCGGTCAGCGGATTCGCCGGATCGTGGTCCGCCACTGTCACCGCGATTCCCGGGTAGCTCCCGGCGTAGGTGAAGTCGGGAGCGAAGCGGATGGTGCCCTGGCCGCTCCCGAGATCGGTGAATTCCGCGAAGGGCGGCAGGTTCGCCACGCCCAGGGTGAGGGACGCCATTCCATCCGGATCGCTGGCCAGGATGGCGAGGTTGATGATCTCGGTCTCGTTGACCACGAGGTTCACGAGGGGGGCCAGGACCGGAGGCTGATTCACATTCAGGACGGTGATCGGGATGGTTCGCGTTGCGGTCAGAATCCCGTCACTGCCCGTGATCGTGACGCTATACTCCCCCGCCTGGGTAGGGTCAGGGGAGAAGCTAAGCGTCCCGGTCGCGGGCGTGAAGACCGCATTCGATGGGAGTGGGCTGGCAGTAAATTGAACCGGGTCGCCATCCGGGTCCGTCGCGCTGACCGTCACGGTCAACGTTTGCCCTTCGCCGACAGTCTGCCAGCCCGGATCGGAGAGGACAGGCACCCGATCCACCACCGTTATCGGGGCACTGGCCAGGGTCTTCCCCACATCCCCTGGCAAAGTCGCCCGCAGGATCGCCAGGTACGGGGTGGAGGCTGCCTTGGCCGGGAGGCTCCCGCCGGCCACGCTGAGGGCCTCGACGCGCTCGCCCCCGATCGCCAGGCTCCCCCCAGCCAGGGAGTAGGTCTGCACGACCGCCTGGGTCTCGGCGTCCACGAGGAGAACCTGGACATCAGCGAACTCTACCGCCGCGTTGCCCCCATTGCGAATGCTCAATTGCAACCCGAGCGGCGCATTCCGGAACGGGCTGGCCGGCGTTACTGTGAGCGCTCCCGTGAGGCCCGCGCCCGTTGCCGCGCTGGAGGCAACCTGGAATGTGACGCTCCGGCTGTCCACCAGTGTGGCGCTTGCTGTATCCGTCACCTGCTGGAAGACCGTGTACGTCCCCGGCGGGGCCGACCCGATGCCATACGTGAAGCTGAGCGTGCGGCTCGCCAAGGGGGCCAGGGTGGGCACCGTCTGGTTCTCACTCCAGAGCATTCCGCCGGCGCTATTCAGCACCTGCACGCTCACCCGCAGGTTGTACCAGGCAGCGTTGGGCGTGGGATTGGTCAGGGTATCCATGATCGTCGCCGTCTGGTTGGCCTCGTAGCTCTGGCGATCGGTGGTCACCGTGGCGGTAAGCTGCTGCCCCACCACCTGGCCACCGTCCCCTGCCGCGATCCGGAACTGCACCAGGCGGGTCGTGATGGTCGTCCCCAAGCCATCGCGGAGCAAGGCGCGCAGGGCGTACAGTCCCGCGGGCGTGGTGCCATCATTCCAGGCTGCGGTCAGGCTCCGCGTCTCGCCCGCTGCGAGACCGGGGATCAGCACGTCCGGCAGGGCCGCGATCGGCTCCCCGGTGGCCGCGCTCTCCACCGTGAGCCGCACCGCGAAGTCGCCGGCCGCGCCCAGGGGATTCCCCGCCGAGAGCGCGATCTGGACCTCGCTCCAGGCCGGATACTCGGCGCGGTCCAGCGAGACGGTGAGCGCGGGAGGTGCCGTCCCGCCCTGGGGCACGAAGGCCCGGAACGCCAGGTTATTCCCCTCCTCGGTCTCCGCGATCCGGTTCTCGGGGTCCACCCGCACGTAGATGTCCCGGGCGCCCGGGGGCACCCAGGCGAGGGTCGCCAGGCCGATCCCCCCGCCCTCGATCCGGGTCAGAAGGGTCTCGCCGAGGGAATATCCCCCTCCATTTGGATTGCCCTCGAAGAACCGGACCGTGACATCGGTCGCATCCACGGGCTGGAGGTTCCGGACGCCCGCACTGATCGTGACGGTCCCAACCGTTCCCGAAGCAGCAAAGGCGATGTCACTTTGCAGGACGGCCAGATCGGGGGCATTCCCCACCGGGTTCTTCACCGGCAGCGTGGCGCAGACGACGCCGGTTTCGCCTCCCGGCCCGCTCCCGATCACGCTCACCGCCCAAGTGCCCGGGATCGCCGACGAGGGGATCGCGTGCGTCGCGACGAAGCGGTCGCCGTCGCGCGTGAAGGTGAGGGCAGTGACGACGCCTTCCTGCGGGCTCACCGTCCCCTGGAGCGCAAGCTGGTCCAGCCCAATCCCCTGGGCCGTGATCGTCACCTGGATCGTGTCACCTGGATAGAAGACGGCCTTGTTCAAGGCGAGGCTCAGGGTCACCTGCTGGTTCACCTGGGCCCCCGTGAGGCCCCACAGGACCTGGCCCGTTCCCCCGCTCCCGCCCCAGTTGCCCTCGGGGCGCTGGACGCTCTGGAGGTAGCAGACCCCGCGCGCCACAGGCAGCCCCCGTTCGCCTGCCCCGCTCAGCGCCAGGACCGCCAAGGCGGAGTACGTGGACACACTGGACAGGCCCGGCTGCGAGCCCCAGCCGCCGTTCGGATTCTGGCTGTCCCGGAGCCACGTCACCGCCTGCTGGACGCGGTCGGGATGGACACCGGCCCGCTGCAAGATCACGGCCGCCAGGGCGGTGTCGTTCGCGTTCGCCCAACTGCCGTCAGGCAGTTGCTGGCCGATGAGCCAGGTGAGCCCGCGGCTGACCTCGGGATCGGTGGCCCCATAGCCGGCCTGGAGCATGGCCAGCAGGGCGGCAATCGAGGAGGAGCGGGTCACGAAGCTGTCGTACCGGTAGTGGGGCCAGCCGCCATATTGGGCCGGATTCCCGGTCTTGATCTGGACGGTGCGGAGGTAGGTCACCCCTTGATTGATCGCCGTCTGCTCCCCGGCCGTCCGGCTGGCGGGCGGGGGAACCGCCAGAGCTTGGATGGCGGCGGCCGTCGGGTCCGTGAAGGGGCTGTAGGAGGGCGGGATCACGTACGGCCAGCTCCCGTCGGACTGCTGGCTGGCCACGAAGGTGGCCCGGGCCTTGGTGATGGCGCTGGCCTTTCCCTCCACCGTGAGGCTGGTGCCTTGCAGGGCGATGGCCGCCCAGCCCGAGCTGATGGTGGCCTTCTCCTCGGGGAAGCTTTCCCCCAGCGCCGTGATGTGACCCGTGATCCAGGCGAGGCCGGTTGTCAACCGGGGATCTGTGAAGCCGAGGCGGCTCATGATCGCCACGGTCTCGGCCGTCAGCCAGAAATCCGTGTAGGTATAGCCCTCGAACCCCCAGCCCCCATCGGGGCGCTGGCGCGAGAGCAGCGTGTTGCCGATGGACGGGATGGAGGAGTCCGCCGGGTTCACCGTCCGCATCATCTGGAGCCAGTAGAACGCAAAGGGGGTGTTGTACGACCGCCAGGTGATGTAGTAGTTCACCGCCTTCGTGACGGCGCTGTCGCTGGTCGAGGTCGCGAGGGCCAGGCCCACCACGGCGATGGTCGAGACGTAGGGATTGCTGGGGGCCCCGGCCTGGTCCCCCCAGTAGCCATCGGTGTTCTGGGTCGTCCGGAGCCAGGTGACGCCGCGCACGACGGCGCTGTCGGTCTTGGGAACCCCCGCCTGGATGAGGGCGGTCAAGGCCATCCCGGTCGTGCCCGCATGGCCGGGAAAGCCGCGAAGCCCGCCCCAACTTCCGTCAGCATTCTGTTGCCGCCGGAGGAAATCCACGGCGTCGCGGATCCGGGGCGAGGTGGGAGTCTCCCCAGCCTCCAGCAGCGTGAAGAGGACGGTACTCGTCGTCCCGACAGCCCCAAAGCCCCCGTCCGGGGCCTGCCCTGCGAGCATCTGGGTGAGCATCGGCTGGTACAGGGGTGCCATGGTCTGGCCCATGGCCAGATAGGCCCGCAGGGCCGAGCTATTGAGATACGGGACGGAGTAATCTGCCCAGGCCCCTTGCGTGGAACCGATGGGGATCTGGTGGCTCACCAGCCAGCGGACCGCATCCAGGGCCGAAGTCGCGACGGCGGCGGGGGGCCGGCCAGGAGTGACCAGGTTGTTGCGGGGATCCACGTCGGGCGGGTCCACTCCGGACACAGCAACGAAGAGCTGAGGACGGTCCGTGGGATAGCTCACACCCGGCAGCGTGACCGTCTGGCGGAAGCTCGCTCCGACCGTGACCGAAATGGACGTCAGGATCGTGCCACCGAGGTTCGGGTTGCCCGCATACAGTTGGAGCGTCCCCGTGGCATCCGTCGTCCCGAGGTTCCGGACGACGGCGGTGAGGCTCACCAAGTCGCCGGGCTGGGGCGCCGCCGGGTTGAGGGCGAGGTCCTCGGGGAAGAGGGCAAGGTCTGCGCCAGGCTGGGGCGTGAGACGCGCGAGGAACAGCTCGCCAACATCTGTAATCCCAATACGCGAGACCGCCGTGTCCACGCGGGCGGTCCCGAATCCCGGCTTGCTGAGAGCGAGGCTCAATCCACCTGCGGTCAGGCCGGTGAGGGTGAAGGCCCCTGTCTCGTCGGTGACCGCGCTGCCCGTATCTCCCAGCACTGTGAGTGTCGCCCCCGCCAGCGGAGCCTCCGTTCCCGCCTCGACAACGCGCCCCGTCAGGCGACCCGCCCCCGGCCGGGCCAGGACGAACGGGGAAAGATACGTGGGCGCATCCGGGTCCACGAAGAGGTATCGGATCTCCCCGAGGTAGCCCGGCGAGGTGGCCTCAATGAAGTACAGGCCTGATGCCAGTGGGAACGTGAACGCTCCCGTCGCCGAGGTGGTAACGGCCGGCCCGCCATCCCCGACCACCCGGACGGTGGCGCCTGCGAACGGCTCCCCGGTCTCCCCATCCAGGACACTCCCCACGAGGAGGTTGCCCTCCCCGGCGCCGGGTCCGGTTCCCAGCGCGGGACTGAAAGTCAGGATCGTGCCCGCCTGGAGGGTGGCCGCCGCCGTGACCGTGGTGTAGCCTGCCTTGCTTGCGGTAAGCGTCACGGCACCGGGCGGAACCTCAGGAATCACGTAGCTCCCCGCGCTGTCCGTCGTGGCACTGAAGGTGGTGGGGCCAGTGACCTCCATCAGGACCCCGGCGAGCGCCGCACGTGTTACTTTGTCGGTCACGGTCCCCCGGATCGTGGCGGTGGTCTGCGCGGGCGTCAGGCGCAGGATGCCCAGACCCGTCGTGGTGCCGGCGGCGATCGTCGCCGTTCCGCTGAGACCGACATAGCCGCTCTTGGTGAGCGTGAACCCGATGCTCCCGGGAGAAAGATTCGCCAGGGTGACCACGCCTGACGAGAGCGCCGTGGCGCTGACGCCGCTGTTGCTCGCGAGGGCAATCACCGCGCCGCCCAAGGGTTGATTCGTGGCGGTGTCCACCACGACGCCTGTAAGGCTTCCCGGTGTGGACAGGCTGGTGAGGAGAACCGTTCCGAGATCCAGGACACTGCCGCCAGACAGGAGTGCGGTGAAGGACTGATTGACATAGCCCGTGGCGCTCACCGTTCCGTCATAGGTGCCGGCCGGGAGAGCAGTGAGCATCACTCGCCCGGTCGCATCACTCGTAGCGCTTCCGCCCGCGCCCAGCCGCAGGATCGCCCCACTGATCGGCACCCGCGAGATCGCATCCATAACGGTGGCCTGGACCGTGGCCGTGGTGGGCGCCGTCTGACCGACCGGCGCAAGGGCCGGGGAGAACTGAATGGAAACCCCGGCAACCGCGGTGCCCGTCGTGCTCACCTCCTGGTAGCCGGTCTTGCTCGCAGTCAGGGTGAGACTTCCGGGCGCGATGCCGGCGATGCTGTACGTGCCATCCGTGGCCGTGGTCGCGGTCAGCGTGCCGGCGCCCCCAGCCGCGGTCACCGTCGCGCCGGAAAGCACCGCCTGCGTGGTCGCATCCGTGACCCGTCCGGCGACCGTCGCCGTCGTGGGCGCCTGGACCAAGCGAATGGTCCCGAGGGGTGTCACGACGCCCACGGTCACCGTCGCCATCCCTGTCTGGGTGAGGTAGCCGGTCTTGCTGAACTCTAGGGTCACCGGCCCGGCCGGCAGAGCGTCCAGTGTGAACCGACCCGATGTGTCGGTGAGCACATTCAATGGGTCTCCCGCGCGCCGGGCTGTCACGCCCGGGACGGACTGGCCGGTCGTCGCGTCCACGACCTGTCCGCTGACGCCTCCTGTCGTTGGGCGTGCAGGCGGGTTCTGAAGGAGGAAGACTGCCTGGAGGGCGATCGCTGTGGTGTACGCCTCGCCCTCCCAACTGCCATCGGGCCGCTGCGTGTTCGTCAGGTAGGCAAGAGTGGTAGTCGTGATCGGAGCGAGGTCAACCCCGGCTGCCGCCAGTGCCCGGACCGCCAGGGCCGTCTCCAGCGGCGTGCTCCCCTCATCCCCGTAGCCCCCATCCGCGCTGCGTTTCCCTCCGAGGAGCGCAATTGCCCGATCCAAAGTGGCCTGAATGTCCAGGGTCCGAGGGACACCCGCAAGGGCACGGACCACATCGGCGGTGACCGCCACCCGGCTCGTCTCCCCCAGCGCGTATGCCCACCCGCCGTCCGCCAGACGTACGCCGAGTAGCCAGTTCACCGCCTGGGTCGCATTGCTGGTCGTGGCATTCCCGGTACCCACGAGCGCCCGCAGGGCCAGCGCCGTCGCCCATGCCTCGCTCCCGAAGTCCGCGGCTGGCCCCCACCCACCATCGGCATTCTGCAACAAGATGAGATTGGCTGGCGCGCCGCCAGCGACCGCAAGGACTCGGGAAAGCGCATCAGAGTTGGTCGGCTGGGATGCCTGAAGGAATGCGGTCCCAAGCGCAATAGCTGTATGGCTCGGGGCCACGTCCCGGAGCGTGCTCACCACCTCCGCTGTAGCCTGCACAGGGATGGTCTCACTCCACGCCCCGTCAGTGCGTTGGGTGGCGGCCAGCCAGGCCACCGCAGTGTCTATCGGCCCGGCCAGGGTTGGTGGGACGCAGAGCGCGAGAGCCGCCAACACCAACAGACCGACGGCGATCCATCGCAGGCACCCTCTCGGATGTCCTCTCACCCGCCCCATCTTTTCCTCTGAATCATTCGGGTTCGCACATTCCAACAGAACGTTGATAGCTGACCGCCGACTGCCCCTCGTCACTCATACCGGAATACGACATTGGAGGTCGCGCCGCCTTCGAGGCGGATTCGATCTACTGGCTTGCGCGACCCACGGTCGTAGACGATGAGCTCTCCGGATCCCCCGGGTTCAGAGGGCCGTCCGGTGGAACGGGAGAGAAGGATGTGTTTCCCGTCCGGTGTTAGCGTAACCTCGTTGTTGAGCCAGCCGATTTTCGTCACAGGGTCATAAGGCCCCTGGGGGATGCGCCACTTGGATACCACGCGGCCAGTCGCTACATCTCGGACCATACCGAATAGCCCGTCATAGCTGATGTACGTGTATATCTTGTCGCGATCCGGAACCAGCCACCGCTCCTTACCCGCCTCTACGATGTAGTAACCTGCCGCCTCCGGCAGGAAACGAGCGGCCGGAACATTACCCCCTAAGGGGGATGGAAGCGAGAGGACCTGGCGCATGGTGGCAGTCCCCGGGTCGACCACCAGGAGACAGTAGCCCTGTTTCTGTATCGAAGGGCCACTGGCGTACCGACAAGGGACGAGCGCTAGGAAAGTTTTGCCGTTGTCTACGAAGGCCGACTGCCGCCCCACATCAAAAGCATACATCTGCACCCGAGCGGTCGGCCTAAGGTCGGGCATGCTGAAAAACTGCAGGCCGAAGCCTCCCTCCAGATCAGAGATATGGGTTGCCCCTATTGTGCCATCTCGTGATGCTTGCAATTGCTGCGAAGTGAAGCGTCCGGCGAACTGCTTGGTAGGAGGTAAATGTGGAAATTCAAGCGTCGCTCTCAATTCCAGGGTGGCAGTGTCAAATGCGACCACGGGGATATCGAATTGGTCTCCGGTCACGTACAGCCTGGCCCCATCCGTGGAAAGCCACAGGAATGTCCCGGTGCTCTGGCCCGATTCCGGAGCGGGGATCGCCTTCTCAGCAATTCTTCGCCGGCTCACAACGTCGATCTTGTAGACCATACCAAAGCCGGCCACGTAACCCACAAGCCGCTTGGGCGGGGGCGTTTTGGACGCACTCCCCATGATATTGGGGGTAGCAAGCCATCCTAGCGTAATGAGACCCAAGGCCACAATGCTGCTCTTGCGTATGCTTAGAGTTCGACCGCGCATGTTACCCTCGCGCAGACCCGAGCTAAGGGAAAGACAGCCATTCGCAACGCAGTTTGTTCTTGCGATCGCTGCTGCGCCAAGGCTTTTGGCTGCGATGTTGATTCACTTCATCGGCGTACTTCGCCCCTGGATGCTCATTGCGTACCGGCGATCCATCGACCTTCCGATATAATGGCGTCCTGTTCACAAGGTAGTAAGACAATGCACTCTCGATGAGCTGCTCCGGGTTCAGGTTGAGGCCCTCACGGTCTGAGTACTCCCTCGCACGCTCCAGATTGTAGAAGAAGATAGCCCGTCCAAGATCAACGTTGTACTGCCATGACCACAGGACTTCCTCCCAATTGATGACCTCATTGGTAATCGGGTTTCTTCGGATTAGATTGCGCTTCTTGTTTTCTGGATCGTCTGGATTCCAGCTTTGGTGGATCTGCATTACCCCAAAGGCGACACCACTGGTAGAGGGCTGGGCCTGCTTGTTGATGTACTGTCCTTGCTTGTCCTTCGGCCCCCGTTTCTCGTCGCCTTTGATGGCGTACTGTCCCCACTGGCTCTCCTGGTAGGCGATAGCCTTGAAGACGTCATTGTACTCGCCACCAAGTCGAGCTTCGAGGAAATCGCAGGCCGGGTTCTGGCCATCCCGCTGGTACCAGCTGACGCCGCCACGCAGATCATCGGAGATGATGTAGGCGCCTCCACCGGTCTGGGGGTCTTCGGAAAGCCAACCGACGCCGGTCCAATTGAAGGACGTGATCTCGCCCTCGGGAATGGTGACGACCCGCCCCTGAGCCACCGCATCCGCCACCCGGGCTTTCACGTCCTCCGGGAGGCTCAGGATCGGGAGGATCTGGGTCAGGTTCGTTGCATCCACGAGGCGGAGGGGAATCCCAGCTTGATTCGCCAGTTGAATGACCTTCACTGCAGAGCCGGAGGGCAAGCTCGTCATCAGCTCAGAAGTATGATGTTCGAGGAACGAAGTCGTCAGGCCCCTCTGCTGGACGATTGCGACGCGGCGGCTCTCATCACCATCGGCGGCAAACGTAACCAGGGGCACCCGGGCTACATCGAGTTTGTAGGTATAGAGTTCCGGCTGGAAACCCAGTGGGACTCCAAGTGTTTCGGCAACCTGTACTTCGTAGCCGGTCAGCAGTTCCCCGGGGTCCCGTCCATAGGTGTAGTGATGCAACTGAGACAGTTCGCTCTCGGCAGCCTCGAGGCGCTCGAAGTAGCGGAGTGCCATCAGGTAGAGGAATTCACCCAGGAGGGGGTCATTGTACTGGTCGGGGTAGTCCCGAGGGACGGTTTCGGTATACCGCCGAAAGCGCTCCGCCAAGAGGCGCTCCATCCGACCCTTTGGCCCGAGGCCCAGGGCATAATACCCGCCTGCCAGAAGGTCATGCTGGACTGTGTCCGAAACCCCACCCGGCTGCAGAAGGGTCACGGAAATCATCTGGGTTTGTCCCGCGCCGATCTCCGCTCCCGAGGCCATCGCGGTACCGTCCAACTTCATCACTGGGCGCAGGCGGAGGAGGTACGGCGGGACATTCCAGAGAGCGCCATAGTCTGCGATGAGGTTCTCGTCAGCAGTCGTGGCGGGTATATACGAGACGGTGAGCCGCTTCCCCAAGAGGCTCGGCAGGCTCGCGCTGAGGGTGAGGCCGGGGGTGATGGCATCCGAAATCTCGATCCTCACGAGATGACGGAGGACCTCGGGGATCCCGACACCCTCGCCCGTGAGTGCCAGCACGCGGGCCGGGAGGGAGGCCGGGAGAAGACCCAGGGATTGCGCCCGGATTTGGCGGGTCCGCTTGAAGTCATCCGGCGTCTTCCCGGGATCGTTGGCGTCCAGATAGTCTCGCATCTGAATCCAGTGGGCATCCACCGGACTTATTTGACTCGGCGACGCCGCAAGGTAGGCCACGCGATCAAAGGGGATCAGCTTCGAGAGATTGGGCGGGACCTGGTAGTCGAACTGCTTGAAGCTCGAATCGAGAGGGATCCAGCTTCTCCCGGTCTGTCCCAAGGGCACCCCACGGTAGTGGGAGAAGGGGACGTAGGCCTCGACCCAGGTATGCTCCAGGGTGACGTGGGTGGCACTGTACGAGACGGGGACGCCGCCACTGGCGAGGATGGTGGCAGCGAATTGGGGAGTGGCGACGCCGCCGACCCAGTTCTGTGCCGCCGCGGCTGGCACCTGGATCGTGCCCAGGACATACCGGGCGGGGATGCCGGCCGCCCGGAGGAGGGCAATCAGGAGGCTGGCCGTGTCAAAGGCGTTCCCAGAGCGCTCCCAGAGGGTGAGGACGCTGCCTTTGATCGAACCCCAGGTCGGCTCGAAGTCAATCGTGTTTCGGACGTACTCGTAGATCTTGACCGGGTCGTTGCCGAGCTGAGCAGCGAGGTCCCGGATCTCCTGGGTGATCTGGACGTCTTCAGTCGGGGCGAGATCGGCGGCCATGGGGGTCGTCGGCAAGCTGGAGCCCTTGGGCAGGACCTGGGCGATGAGGGTATCGCCGGCCACCGCAAGCTGCGTCACGTAGGCGGGGTCAAGTTCTTCCTGGGCAGCGAGCCAGGCGGACCCGGGCAAGGCATAGGTCGGGAGGATGCGGCTGCTCGTGCGGGGCGCCTTCCAGCGGGGTTGGACGGGGCGGTGGGGCAGCTTGTTCGGATCTAGCGGCCGGTGCGTGACCTTGGGGAGGTGCCGCTCCAGAAATTCCTGCGCACGCTTCAGCCGGTCTTTGAGCCGCGCGTGCTCGGGCGCGCGATCCTCGAAGTTCCAGGGGTCTGCGATCCGGCCGTGGGCATCCTCGGCCTCGCTGAAATGGGACTCGAGTTCGTGATGCTTGGCGTTGTAGGCGGCAACTGCGTCGGCATGGCGCTGCAGTATTTCGGGAGGGAGGTTCGCCTGGCGGAGTTTCTGCTCCGTCGCCGCGTACTCGGCCCGGATGGTCCGATCGGCCTCGCGGAGGGCGTGGCGCGCCTGCCGCAGGGCCGCCATCGCCGGGGCGAGGTCCCCGCCGCGAGCCTGGGCCTCCGCGGCCTGTTTGGCCAGGCGACGTAGGTCCTTCAGATTGTCAGTGAACTTCGTGGCAGGCCGGTTCGCAGGACGACTTGGGCGGGGAGGCGGCTCCTGGGCCCAAACCTCGGGGAACCGCCACAGTTCCAGGACGGACCACAGGAAGGCCCCCAGCAGGGGATAAATGAGGATCGGCGTCCGCCACCAGCGCCTGCCCATGCCCCCCCTCCGCGTCTGCGTCTCCCGGAAGGTAGGCGTGCTTGTATCACTGATGGTTGGAAAAGGTCAACAAGGAAACTCGTGCTGGTAAGGACTAACGGACAATCAAGATTCCGCCCGATCTCATCGCCTCGCCGCATCTCGCCCTCCAGCTCCACTGCCTCCATGAATTGATCCCCACAGAGTTCCGGCACCCGTGCACCGATCTCTCCTGGATGTGCACCCCATCGGCCGTCCGCTCGTGGAAGATCGGTTGTGACAGGTGGAAGACGCTCCGCTGGTCGCTCTCGGCATCTTTCACCGGTGAGATCTTGACGAAAGATTCCCACAGCTCGCCCTCTTGGATTCCGCCCCGTTCTCATCGCGCCGATGGGAGTCGCTCTCCTGGAGACACCTGGCTAGGTCCTGCGAGGGCACGCTGGTTCCTGTGAACTCGGCTTTGCCTATCCGTTCGGATCGGGGTTGACATCCGCGGTCGCGAGTGGATATGGTGAGCACACTATTGACGGACGTTCCG
>CAYZLC010000030.1:0-13697 GCA_964479365.1 uncultured Dehalococcoidia bacterium | reverse complement strand
AGCGGCTGGCGAAGTACGGGTTCAGGCCGACGACACGCATCAACTCCTGCACCTTCTCCTGCCGCTCCTTGCGTCCCTTCGCGAGGCCGTGGATCACCAGCGGCTCCGATATGATGCTGCCGATGGTCATGCGGGGGTTCAGCGAGGCATACGGGTCCTGGAAGATCATCTGCATGTGCCGCCGCATCCGTCGCAGCTCGCCGGACTTCAGCTTCGTCAGGTCCTGGTTGTTGATGAGTACGCTGCCGGCCGTGGGCTTGTACAGCAGCAGGATCATCCGCCCCAGCGTCGTCTTCCCGCAGCCGCTCTCGCCCACCAACCCCAGCGTCTCGCCCCGGCGCACTTCGAACGTCACGCCGTCCACGGCCTTAACGTCCGCGACCTTGCGCTGGAAGATGATCCCGGAGGTCACCGGGAAGTACATCTTCAAGTCGCGCGCCTGCACCAGGTTGTCGCCCGGACGCGGTGCGCTCTCCGCTCGCGATGCCTGTTCCGTCGTCATCTCATCACCATCCTTGTCCGTTCCGTTCGTGCTGAGCCCCGTCGAAGCATTACCTAACAGCCTTCTTTACGCCGCCGGCGCCGCTTCTTTCGCCGCCTTCACCACACGCTCCCACTCCCAGCAGGCGCTGGCGTGGGCATCGGCGACTGTTAGCAGCGGTGGGTTTTCTTCCTTACAGCGCTCCACGGAGAACTTGCAGCGCGGCCGGAACGGGCAGCCCGCCCCGAGGTTCACGAGGTCCGGTGGCATCCCCTCGATCGGGTCCAGCTTCAACTTGCGCACTTCGTCGAGACGCGGCACCGACTTCAGGAGGCCGAGGGTGTACGGGTGGCGGGGGTTCGCGTAAAGCTCCTCGGCCGTCGCGGACTCGATCACCTTGCCCGCGTACATCACGAACACGCGGTCCGCGTAACGCGCGACCACGCCGAGGTTGTGCGTGATCACTATAACCGCGGTGCCCAGCTCGCGCGTCAAGCGCGTCAGCAGCTCGAGGATCTGGGCCTGGATCGTCACGTCCAGCGCCGTCGTCGGCTCGTCCGCCAGCAGCAATTTAGGGTTACACGAGAGCGCCATCGCGATCATAACCCGCTGTCGCATGCCGCCGGAGAACTGGTGTGGGTAGTCGTTGATTCGCTGCTTGGCCTCCGGGATGCCGACCATCTCGAGCAGCTCGACGGCGCGCTGAGTCGCGGCCTGCTTGTCCATCTTCAGGTGCAGCTCAAGCGTCTCCGTCAGTTGGCGGCCGATCGTCAGCACCGGATTGAGCGAGGTCATCGGCTCCTGGAAGATCATCCCGATCTTGTTGCCGCGGATGTGGCGGACCTCCTCCTCGTCCATCTTAACGATGTCCTCACCCTCGAACATGATCTCGCCGCTGACGATCTTCCCCGGCGGGTTCGGGATCAGACGAAGGATCGAAAGCGCGCTCACGGTCTTGCCGCATCCGCTCTCCCCGACCAGGCCCACGATCTCGCCCGGCGCAATATCGTAACTGACGCCGTTGACGGCCTGGACTACGCCCTCTTCCGTATAGAAGTTCGTCTTCAGGTCCTTCACTTGCAGCAGTGATTCCGCCAACGAGTCCTCCTTTAGCCGCGAGAGCCCGCGAGGACGCGCGACCCGGCGGCGTCTGCTCGCTCAATGGTGGGGAAGAGGGGACTCGAACCCCTACGCCCGAAGGCACGTGATCCTAAGTCACGCTCGTCTACCGGTTCCGACACTTCCCCTCCTGGTGGGCCACCCAGGACTCGAACCTGGAACCTAGCGATTAAGAGTCGCTTGCTCTGCCAAATTGAGCTAGTGGCCCTGATTTGCTGTCCTATTTGGTCGGGTTCGCGCAGTATATCACGGGTCAGTTGGGCGAGCAACATACGTGTGAAACAACCGGCGCCCACGGGCAGCAGAATGTATTTTCGCTGAGATTAGGAGTCCGAAGCAAGGGTAGCGAAGGGAGGAGGAAGAAGGGGATGGTGGTGGGCGATGCAGGACTTGAACCTGCGACCTCAGCGATGTCAACGCTGCGCTCTAGCCAACTGAGCTAATCGCCCACGCGGCTACCACATTCTACGACTTGTCGGACGGGTAAGGAAGCGCTAGGATAGCAGCGAAAGGCGAAGACCGGGAAGAGTAGCTGAGGCACGACGACAGAGAGGCGCGCGCCTTCTGAGAGCGAGCCGGCCCTCTGCCACAGCGAAGACCACCCGCGAGCCGGGCGTCGAAATCCGAACGAGTAGGCGGCCCCGGAGGCACCCGTTAGCGGCCGAACGAGTCCGCCTCAGGCGGAAAAGATGGGTGGAACCACGGAGCGCCCTCCGTCCCACGGGACGGAGGGCGTTACTCGTTGAAGGAAGAAGGAAGGTGGAAGAAGGAAGACGAGAAAGGCCGGGCCGGACGGCGCCGGTGCCTGACCAGCCAGAGGGCTTCGGGATGTTCGTGCTGCGGCTATGGATGTGGGCGGTGCCAGTCGTCATGTTCGCGGCTTCCGTCGTGTTCGGCGCGATCGCAGTGGCTGACGGCAGTTGGGGCTTGTTCGTCATCATGCTTATGATGGCGGCAACAGCAGTCGCTCTCTTCGTCTTTCACTGGTGGGTCATGTTCCGGTTCGGGAGAAGGGCGCGATGAAGCTGTGGCTTCAGGTGCTGTTCGCGCAGGGGTACTTGTGGAGGGATAGGTTTCCGGACGCGTACGCCGTCACCCAAATCAAAGGGCGCTTACTGGGCTGGTGGCTGTTTTACCCCGTCGTCCTCGTCGTCCTCGGCGGTTCCCGCATCCCTTGGGGGGCTGCGTGGCTGGGGGTCATTACCTTGGCTGCCGGAGCACTTTGGGTAGTCTGGCGAGTAAGTGCGCTCATGCTACAGCGCCGCATCACGCGCCGAGCACTCGTCATATCTATCCATTGGGCTTCAGGGTTCATGGTGTTCATTCTATTATGGCTGCTGGTACCCGCAAGTGTGGCGGCAGATGATTGGGGCCTTGTTCTCGTCTCAATCGCCCTTCAAGTAGACCCCAGCAGCACGTGGTTGTGGGAAGTCCAGAACAACTATCTGCTCTTCCGCGATCCGTCACGCAATCAATGGAGAATCGATGCTCACGCACGAACCGGATGGATATCTCCACTGATGCTCATCGCCGGGCTGGCGGAAGCGTATATCTTGCTCCCTGCTAAGATCCTTGGTATGCGGAAAACGAGTAGGCCCGCCGGCGGCGGCACACGATGACCCTCTCCCGCCTGCTCGCCTGGGAGGTGTCGCCGCGCACGGGCTTACCGGCGCTCTTTTCGCTGCGATCCAGGCCATCCTTCTCGCGAATACCGGACTCGAACACTGGTGGGTTGTCCTGCTCGTGCTTCCCGTTGCTGTGTTCTCATGGCTCGGCTGGGCTTACGAGGGCTGGATTATCTGGCGCGGTACCGCCGACTTGAGGAAAGGGAACTGAGAATGGGAAATGGGAAGGCGACGATGCAACTCGGTGATATGAGCAGAGAAGAGCGTCTCGACCGGATGCGGCACTCCGCGGCGCACATCATGGCCGAGGCTGTAATGGAGATGTTTCCGGATGCACGCATCGGCATCGGGCCCCCGATCGATACCGGGTTCTATTACGACTTCGACCTGCCGCGGACGCTGACTCTTGATGACCTGCCTGTGATCGAGGAGAAGATGCGCAGTCGGATTGACTCCGACGTGCCGTTCGAGCCGTCGCTGATCACGAAGGACGAGGCGAGGCAGCGCTTCGCCGACCAGCCGTACAAGCTCGAGCTGATCGACGAGATCGCGGACGAGAAGGTGGGCCTGTACCAGCAGGGGGAGTTCGTGGACCTGTGCCAGGGGCCGCACGTGGAGCGCACGGGGCAGGTGCCGGAGTTCAAGCTGATGAGCGTGGCCGGGGCGTACTGGCGGGGCGACGAGAAGAAGCCGATGCTCCAGCGGGTGTACGGGGCGCTGTTTAACACGAAGGAAGAGCTTGAGGAGTATCTTGAGCGGATAGAGGAGGCGGTCAGACGAGATCACCGCCGCCTCGGACGGGAACTGGACCTGTTCTCCTTCCACGAGGAGTTCGGGCCGGGCCTGGTCTACTGGCACCCGAAGGGCGGACGGATGCGCACGCTGATCGAGGACTTCTGGCGGGAGGAGCACTATCGCGCCGGGTACGACGTTGTGTTCTCTCCACACATCGGGAAATCCACGCTCTGGGAAATAAGCGGCCACCTCAACTTCTACAGCGAGAACATGTACTCGCCGATGGATATCGACGGCCAGGACTACTACGTCAAGCCTATGAACTGCCCATTCCACATCCAGATCTACAAGAGCTCGCTTCGCAGCTATCGGGAGCTGCCGATCCGCATGGCTGAGCTGGGGACGGTGTACCGGTACGAGCGCTCCGGCGTCCTCCACGGGCTACTGCGGGTGAGAGGGTTCACTCAGGATGACGCGCACATCTTCTGCCGGCCGGACCAGGTGAAGCAGGAGATCGAGCGTTGCGTGGAGTTCACGCGCTTCTTCCTGGGCGCGTTCGGCTTCGAGCGGTTCCACGTCTATCTCTCAACGCGCGACGCCGCCGGAAAATACGCAGGGTCGGTGGAAGACTGGGGCATGGCGACGAACGTGCTGCGCGACGTTATTACCGAGCACGGTCTGCCATACGATGTGGACGAGGGCGGAGCCGTCTTTTATGGCCCGAAGATCGACGTCAAGATGCTGGACACGCTGGGACGCGAGTGGCAGTGCACGACGATACAGTTCGACTTTAATCTACCCGAACGGTTCGACGTGACCTACATCGGCGAGGACGGTCGGGAGCACCGGCCTTACATGGTGCACCGCGCGCTGCTGGGTTCGATGGAGCGCTTCTTCGGGGTACTCATCGAACACTACGCCGGGGCATTCCCGCTGTGGCTGGCGCCGGTGCAGGCGACGGTCATTCCGATAGCGGACCGGCACATCGACTATGCAAAGAAAGTGGCGGACGAGCTGCGGGCCGCGGCCCTGCGGGTCGAGATCGACGACCGCGGCGAGCGGATGCAGGCGAAGATACGAGACGCGCAGCTTCAGAAGGTGCCTTACATGCTCGTCGTCGGCGACCGCGAGGCGGAGGCGAAGGCAGCCGCGGTCCGCCTACGTAGCGGCGAGGACCTCAAAGCGAGACCGGTCGAGGAGATCGTCAGTCGCATGTCTGAAGAGGTGAAGCAGCGGACGTAAAAGCGAGAGCGCCGCTCGGTCGCTGCGATAGTTGCGAGCACTCGCGCATCGTCGAAAGCGCACGCGGGAGCCGGTTCTACCTCTGCCGCCTGGCGGAGACCGACGCACGGTTCGTGAAGTATCCGACACTCCCCGTGCTGCGCTGCGACGGCTACATGCCGGACAAACAGAGTGGGCCCGAGCAACGCCGGGCGAAAGGCTAGCATCTGTGTCATTGATGAGGCAGAAGACGTGTGCTAATATGGCGCTAATCGTGGCGCAAACCTTGACGAAGAGGGGCTGACCCATTCTCCGGGAGCTTCGGATTAACGAACGGATCCGAACCAGAGAGGTCCGTCTCATAGGAGCCAACGGGGAGAATGTCGGGGTCATCCCCTTTCCTGATGCGATGTCCCGCGCACGGGAGGCCGGCCTCGACCTAGTCGAGGTAGACGCCAACGGTAACCCCCCCGTCTGCCGGCTGCTGGACTACGGAAAGTGGAAGTACGAGCAGGCAAAGAAGGAGAGGGACGCGCGAAAGCACCAGCGCGGGACGATGGTGCACGAGGTGCGCCTGAGGCCGCGGACGGGCCAGCACGATATCGACCTGAAGGTGCGGATCGTCGAGCGGCTCCTGGCCGAGGGCGATAAGGTGAAGCTATCGGTCATGTTTCGTGGCCGGGAGATGTCGCACCCGGAGGTGGGACACGAGGTATTGGAGAGAGCGCTGGGGCGGCTCACCGAGCTGGCAACAGTGGAGAGGCCGCCCGGCATGGAAGGGCGCTTCTTGAGCGTAATCTTGACGCCGACCGTAAAGAAGCCGCCCAGAGAGAGGGAGCCGGGAGAGATCTCCGGCTCACCCGGACCGAACGGCGGAAGCCCCGCCAACGCGGATGGCCAATCGGGCGCTACGGAATAAGGGAGACCTGGAAGGGCCTATAGCACATGGCTAAATACAAGATGAAGACGCATTCCGGCGCCAAGGGACGTTTCTACGTCACGGGCGGCGGCAAAGTCCTTCGCCGTAAGATCAACATCAACAACTTCCGTCGCAAGAAGCGGGGGGAGACGCTCCGCCTCTTCTCTCGGAAGCTGGCGGTATCGCCGGGGACGGCAAGACGCGTGCGCCGGCTAATGCCCTACGCCTAGGAGCCAGGAGACAGAGCGATGTCCAGGGTAAAAGCCGGTTCAACCACGCGCAGGCGTCACAAGAAGATCATCCGCATGGCAAAGGGCCATCGCGGCTCGCGCCACAAGCTGTTCCGCCAGGCGAACGAGTCCGTGATGCACGCTCTGCGCTACGCCTACGAGCACCGGCGCGACCGCAAGGGGCAGTTTCGGCGGTTGTGGATCACGCGCATCAATGCCGCTGCCCGGTTGCACGGCCTGAGTTACTCAAAGCTCATCGACGGCCTCAGCAAGGCGAAGGTCGAGATCGACCGCAAGGTGCTGGCTGACCTCGCCGTGCGGGATGCGGCCGCGTTCGGTAAGATCGCCGAGACGGCGAAGGCTGCGCGATCGGGCTAGCAGCCCCCAGAAGTCGCCCGCCACGGACGTCTTCCCCAACCGCAGATTCTTTCGCGTCCTTCGAGTCGCGGCTCCGCTTCGCCATGGCGCGGCCCAGTATGAGCGGAAACGCAGTAACCGTGGTCGTCGCTCTCAGGATGACGGGCGGCGGGACACTTATTGGAGGCTACTCCTCGCTCCGTAGCTCCGCCCCAAGCTCCCGGCGCAGGCGCTCGACGATGCGCGCTCGCTCCTTCGCGACCTCGGCATCTGATAGCGTTCGCTCAGGCGACTGAAAGGAGAGCGAGAACGCGAGCGACTTCTTTCTCTTCCCAACCTGCGGGCCTGTGTAAACATCGAAGATCGAGGCGGAACAGACGAGGTTGGATGCTTTGATCAGCCTGATAACCTGCCCTGCCGGAACGTCATCATCCACGATGATGGCCAGATCTTCGTCCACGGAAGGGTAAGGTGATACTGGCCGGTAGTGCGCAGCCTCCGGCACGTGAGGGAGCAGCGCCTCCAGGTCGAGCTCGAACATGGCGACGTCTTGCTTGATCTCAAAGGATGCGGCGACACGAGGGTGCACTTGCCCCACGGTCCCGAGGCGTTGCCCTCCGATCGACACTTCGGCGGTGCGACCGGGCAGATAGGCGTGATCCACCGCCTCGCCGTACTCAGCGGGGAGGCGCAGCTCGGTGAGCAGGTGATCCAGATGAGCTTTTGCATCATAGAAGCCCGCTGCCTCGCCAGATGGCTGGCCCCAGCGGTCGGGTTTCTGGCCCGACAGCACGCCACAGATCGTTTCTACCTCCTCCGGCAGATCATCACCCCGTGGCTGGTAAATGCGTGAAACTTCGAAGAGAGCGATGAGCGCGCTCCCGGCGCTGCTCGTGTTGCCAGCAAGCGTCTTGAGCAGAGAGCCACGGAGGGTGGTGCGAGCGTACTCGAAGTCGCGGCTCATCGGGTTGGCGACGCGCAGGGGCGGCGCAGTGGCAAGTTCTTCAGGCGGCAGGACCTTTTGAAGCGTGGGGAGATCAGTGAGCGAGTATGTGATTATTTCCTGGAGCCCGGAGGCGGCGAGGAGCGCGCGCGCGCGCTCTCTCAATTCGCGCAGCGGCTGTCGCTGCGTCGCAGGCAACTCTCCACGCAGCTGAGATGTCGGCAGCTCATCGTAACCGACGATGCGGGCGACCTCCTCGACAACGTCATCCGGTATCGACACGTCTGTCCGCCAGTAGGGCACACGCACGATGAACCTGTCGGGGGGCACCCAGCGGCAGCCGAAGCCCAGCGCTTCGAGCACTTTCCTCACCTGGACGGCGGGAAGATCTATCCCGATGACGCGTTGGAGCCGTTCCTGAGTCAGAGTGATCCTTGTATCCCTCGCCTTACCGGGAGCGACGTCCGCCAGGCCTCTAGCGGCGCGACCTCCGCACAACTCTACCATTAGCTTGACCGCGCGCTGAGCCGCGATCGGCGGCAGGTGGCTGCTGAGCCCTTTTTCGAACCTTCTGGAGGCGTCGGTCTCGGCCTTTAGGGTCTGTCGGGTGCGCCTGATGTTTGGGCCGTTGAAGTTCGCAGATTCCAAGAGGATGTTCTTCGTCTTCGCGGTCACCTCGCTGCCGGCACCGCCCATCACCCCGGCGACGGCTATCGCCTCCTTCGCGTCGGCGATGACCAGCATCTCTGAAGACAGTTCGCGTTCGCTCCCATCGATTAGCGTGAGCGATTCGCCGACCCTGGCACGCCGCACGATGATGCGCCCTTCCGCCAGCTTGTCAAAGTCGAAGGCGTGCAGGGGTTGGCCCATTTCGAGCATGACATAGTTGGTTATGTCGACTACGTTGTTAATCGGGCGCATGCCGGCCGCTTGCAATCGGTCCTGCATCCACCGGGGCGATTCGCGAATCTTGACACTCTCAATCAGGGCAGCGACGTAGCGCGGACAGAGGTCCGAATCCTGGATCTGGACTTGCGTGCGACCCTTAATAGGCTCGCCGGCCTCGTCGTACTCGATCGAGGGATCGCGAACCTTGCCGCCGCTCAGGGCAGCCACCTCACGCGCCACGCCTAGAACCGAGAGGAGGTCGGGCCGGTTAGGGGTGAGGTCGAGCTCGAAGACGACGTCGTCCAAGACCGAGGAAAGTGGCTCGCCGACGGGCGTTGCCGGTGGCAGGACGACGATACCTTCGTGGGAGTCAGAGATGCCCAACTCCCTTTCGGAGAGGATCATTCCCGCCGATTCGACGCCGCGAATGGTCGCCTTCTTCAGCACGGTCGGCTTGCCGGTGTGGCCATCAATGAGGCGCGTGCCTTCCGGCGCGAACGGAACCCTCTGCCCGACCGCGACATTGGGGGCACCGCAGACGACGCGGCGACAATCGTCGTCGCCCAAGCGCACGGTCACGAGCGTCAGCCGGTCGGCATGGGGGTGCGGCTCTACCTTCACTACTTCTGCGACGCGGATGCCATCCCAGTCGCCTCCGGAAGAGATGATCTCGCCCACTTCAACACCGGCCACAGTGAGGCGACGGGCGAGCTCTTCAGTGGGGAGCGTCAGTTCAACGTAATCGGCAAGCCAGCGAAGGGGTACACGCATCGTGGAGCCTCAAAACTGCCGGAGGAAGCGGAGGTCGTTCGCGTAGAAATGACGAATGTCATCTACGCCGTGGCGAAGCAGCGCGATCCGTTCGACGCCCATGCCGAAGGCGAAGCCAGTGTAGCGGTCCGGATCGTAGCCGGCGTTTGCGATGATCTCGGGATGCACCATGCCGGCGCCGAGGATTTCGATCCACCCAGTTCGCGCGCACGTGCGGCAGCCCTCGCCGCGACAGATGAAGCAATCGATGCGCAACTCCATACCAGGTTCAACGAAAGGGAAGTAGTCGCAACGGAAGGCCACTTTGCGGTCGGCACCAAAGATGCGGCGGGCGAACTCCGCGAGCGTTCCCTTCAAGTCCGCCATGCTGATGCCATCGTCCACGGCAAGGCCCTCCACCTGCGTCATCATCCATTCGTGGGTTGGGTCGGTTGCCTCGAACCGGTAGCACTTGCCGGGCACGACGACGCGAATGGGCGGCTGCGTGCGCTCCATGATGCGGATCTGGTTGGGAGAGGTATGCGTGCGGAGGAGCATGGAACGGCGGCCCTCGTGCTCCTGGTCGATCCAGAGCGTGTCCCACATATCGCGCGCCGGATGATCGGCGGGAATTCGCAACGCTTCGAAGTTGTAGTAGTCCCATTCGATCTCGGGCCCTTCCGCCACCGAAAAGCCCATCGTCTCGAAGGCGTGGAGAACATCCCGAAGGGTCTGTGTGATCGGGTGGAGACCACCCTGGGGCAAAGGCGGACCAGGAAGCGTCACATCTAGCCGTTCGCTCTCGATTACCCGGGCGACGCGCGCCTGCTCCAGCCGTCGGCGGTGCTCGGCGTGCGCCGCGTCGAGACGGAGTTTGATTTGGTTCGCCTCGGCCCCCTGGCTGCGGCGCTCGGACAGCGGCAACGCGGACAGGCCGCGCAACACCTGAGTCAAGCTGCCCTTGCGTCCGAGATACGCCAGACGCCAAGTCTCGAGCTGGGCGGCGTCCGATACGGTGTCCAGATCTTTCAGGGCCGAGGCTTCGATCGCGGAGATGTGGTCTGAAGAAGAGGTCATACTGATTTGATAACTGGCCTGCGGGGCGGAGGCCGGGGCCTATTATAGGCGGCGGCTGTCGCGCCGGGCAATGCGAAGGCCAGGCGAGAGGAGACCGGCAAGGCAGCTTGACAGGCGCGAGGGTCGCGATATGATTCTGGCACGCGCAGAACGAGCCATTGAGGAAAGGAGACGCGCCCAAATGCGAGCATACGTACTGATCGAGTCGGCGGTCGGCAAGGCGAACGCCGTGGGGGAGGGCGTCAAGAAGTTGGAGCTGGCAGAAGCGGCGGTAGTCTCCGTGGACGCCGTAACCGGACCATACGACGTCATCGCCCTGTTGGAATCGGAAGACCTGGACAAGCTCGGACGGGCGATCACAGACGGTATCCAGCGGGTGGATGGTGTTCAGCGGACGACAACGTGCCTGGTGGTGCGGCTCGGCTAGGCGGATTCGCGCGATGATCGGGGTTGCGGAGGCGCTCGAGCGCATACTGAGCTACGTCGAAGTCCTGCCGGCGGAAGAGCAGCCGTTGATCGCGGCTCTCGGGCAGGTCGTGGCGGAGGACGTGACTGCGTCCTTCGATATCCCTCCGCTGGACAACACGGCGATGGACGGATACGCCGTGCGCGCGGTCGATACCTCCGGAGCGGAGGTCGACCGTCCAGTTCAGCTCGACGTCATCGGTGAGGTGGCGGCCGGGTACGAATTCGAGGGCGATGTGCGGAGTGGCACCGCCGTGCGCATCATGACCGGCGCGCCCGTACCGCCGGGCGCGGACGCGATCGTGCCATTTGAGGAGACCGACGAGCCGTTCGAAAAGGCACCGGCCGGGGCTCGGCGTCTCACCGCGAGGGTTCGCATATTCAAGGAAGCACGGCCGGGCGGAAACATACGCCGCTCCGGTGAAGATGTGCACGAGGGTCAGGTGGTTGTCGCGAAGGGGACGGTCCTACGGCCGCAGGAGATCGGGGTGATCGCCTCCGTGGGCAAGGCGGCTATCAGCGTCATCAGGCGTCCGGTCGTTGCCGTGCTGTCGACCGGCGATGAACTGCTTGAGCCGGGCCAACGGCGGTCAGGTGCGCGCATTTACGACAGCAATGCGCACAGCGTGGGTGCGCTGGTCCAGCGATATGGCGGCATTGCGAAGCTCCTGGGCATAGCAAAGGACACCGTGGAGGCGTTGACGGCGAAGATTCACGAGGGCCTTGCAGATGATCTGTTCATCACCTCGGCGGGAGTCTCGAGGGGCGATTACGACGTCGTCAAGGACGTCCTCAGCCGTGAGGGTGAGATCGATTTCTGGACGGTTGCGATGAAACCCGGGAAGCCACTTGCGTTCGGGTGCTTTCAGAAAGACGGACGGCGGGTGCCGCACATTGGGCTCCCAGGTAATCCCGTCAGTTCGATGGTGGCGTTTGACCTGTTCGGCAGACCGGCGATCATGAAGATGATGGGGAAGACGGACTGGCGGCGGGCAGTCGTGCGGGCCATCGCGGAGGATCCGATCGTCAACCGCGACGATCCGCGACTGTTTCTAGCGCGCTGCATCGTAACCGAACGCGACGGGAAGTACTACGCTTCGCTGACTGGAGCGCAAGGGTCTGGAATCCTAACGTCTATGATGCGCGCGAATGCGCTGACTCTCATGCCGGCCGATGTTGACGTGGTGGAAGCGGGAGAAGAGATTGAGGTGCTGATGCTGGACTGGAGTCGCGGCGAGGAGTGGGGATCTTACCTCACTGAAGGTGCGCAGGCAGGCGCGACCCCCTCAAAGCCGGTGCGCTGACAAGCGTAGGAGCCTGAGGCCGCCGGTCGTCGCTCGAGGGTAGTCGATCTAGAAGGCGGGCAGGATGCTGCCGAAGCCGCCGGCAATGGCGATACCCAGGAGGGTGACCGCCAGCACGCAGACGGCGGCGATGAACGTCAAGAGCAGGCTGTACTCGGCCAGGGCCTGGCCTCTCTCTTCCGAGAACCGCGTTCGTCTCATCATGCTGAGTGCTTTCATCACTATCTTCCTTCCCACTTGACCACTTCTCCTATATATGTAGACGCTCGAGGCTCGCTCAGGTTAACAGGTACTCGTAAAAGTTCAGGCAATTTGCACGGGCCGTGCGCGATGACGGTCCAACAAGATGAGCGGCAACAATACGAGGGCCGACCACAAGCAGCCTCCCAAGACGTCGCTTGGCCAATGGACGCCCAACCAAACGTTGACCACGCCTCCCAACGCGATGATCACCGCGGAGGCGGCTCCCAGGACTCTTGACACGCTGCCCCCGAGCGGCAGGGTGAGCGCAAGGTAGATGAGGAAGCCGTACAGATACGTCCCGCTCATCACGTGACCCGATGGGAAACCAGGACTGGAATATCCCGCCCGAATATCGACGATGCTACCGTCTGGACGAGGTCTGTCGACGACTCCCTTGACCCCGAACTGCAATATTGACAAGGCTACAAGACCAATGCCGAGCAGCACCGCCTGGCGCCGGTATCCACGAAGCCAGAGGATAAGCGAGACGGCGCCACCCATCGGCAGAACCACTTCCGTTGCCGTTATGGCACGGACAGCATCGGACAGGTCCTGGCCGAGAAGGGGACTCTTCTGCAACCACTGGGTGATACGCGTATCGCCGGGCAGCGTATCGTTTGCCGCGGCGAGCCCCGATAGCGCCAGCGCCGTGCCGAGGAGCGCGATCCAGAGCGCGCAGGTGAGTGTCAGCGCTCGCGGGAGCATGTTCTGGTCCGGGGTCAGCGCAGACTGACCTCAGTTCCGCGGGCGGAAGCAGACCGGTAGATGGCATCAACGATCCGGTGCGCCTCGAGCGCGATCTCAAAGTCTGGAAACGGATCCCCGCCCGCTGCGACCGAGGCGAGAAAGAAGTAATCCTCGAGAGAGAACCGCAGGAGATCGCCAAGAGTTGCGCTGCTGAGGCCTACGCCCTCAAGGTAACGTTCGCGCACTTGGTCTTCGGTCAGCATCACGGGAGTCTCATCTCGCTTCTGATAGCTGATCGGGCCACTGAAGTCGGTTTCGACCTGGAAGAAGCCCTTCTCGAAGAACAGTTCGATGCGCCTGGACGAAGGGCGCCCGACAACACCATGCCATACTGAGACGAGCTGGGCTTGCGCCCCGCTGACGAACTCAAGATGAGCGATCGCGAGATCCTCAACTCCCTCGTACCCCGCGAAGTTGCGCACGTCTCCGCGCACGCTCCTAACGTCGCCGGCTAGCCAGCGGAGGATGTCGACATCATGGATCGAGTGTTCAAGAAGCGTACCGGACCCAACGAGGTTGCGGTCCTTCCGCCAGTCACTCTGGTAGTGGCCGTGGATGGGGAAAAACTGGTCGTCGCGGAACACGATCGTCAT
>CAYZLC010000029.1:0-14266 GCA_964479365.1 uncultured Dehalococcoidia bacterium | reverse complement strand
GGAGCGGATCGCATACTTCGCGTCAGACAAGACAGACAGAGCCATGGCCGGAACTCTTACGGGCTGGAGGAAGGGAGAGGCTGAATAATTCAGGGCGCTGCGGAATCCCGCAAGTCGAGGCAGCCCGACGAAGGCAAGGCGCAGGTCAGCCGCCAGCGCGCGGGGTACACCGTGTGCTGCCAGTCGAGCGGCTCGGCGAGCGGATGCCGCTGGGCCGCGAGGGCAAGGGCGAGCTTCAGGTCCCGGCGCTGCTCGGGGCCCAGCGCCTCGGGCTCGAGCGAGACGAACAGGGTGGTGCCGCTCCGCGCCACCAGGTCCAGCCACTGGCGGTTGAGCGACCAGGGCACGCCGCGGGTGACCGGGACGCAGTCGGCGTCGGCGACGTAAAACGCCGCGTGCTGCGGGCCGCGGAAGGCGAGGGTGTTGACGCCCGAAGACGCCCGCCGAGAGGTGGCTCACCGTGTTGCAGCCGATGATGAGGGCGTCGCCCCCCGCTTCACGGATAGTGCGATAGAGCTCGGAGATGATCTCGGCCGTGGTGCGCGTGGGCCCCTCGGCGAACTTCCAGCCGTCCCGGGTTAGCGCGGACCCCATCTGGAAGCCCCGAAGCAGTACGACTCTTCCGGTGTCGCGTGTACAATTGCTTTGTACTCCTGGCTTGCCTGAGCCGCTGGCATCCAAATACAGCATCTTACCGAATCGCACGTTGGGCGTTAGTCTAGATAACTCCCAACCACACTCAACAAGCACCATCGCCATGATCGCGGAATTCCTAAATGGTAATTTCATCCTCCAGATCATGGAGGACCTCACGAAGTGTCCACTCGACGCCGCCGACCGTCGCTCGGCGGCAAACGTTGCGCAGGAAGACGCGAAGCTCGTGTTCGAGGAGCTGACTGCAGCTGCAGCGAGGGAACGGGAACACCCGACCGGGCCCCGTAGCTATGGGTCTCGAGCGGCTCACGTCGCTCGAGGTCACCGCTATCCCGCCGATCGTCCAGGCGTTCAAGAGGCGCCCGATGGTGTTCCTCAACGCCTGTGAGGTGGGCCGGCCTACCGTCGCTTTGGCGGGGATCGGGGGGTTCGCTGCGGCGTTCCTTGATCTCGGGGCGTCGGCCGTGATTGCGCCACTCCGGAGCGTCAAGGACACAATCGCCTATAAGGTCGCCGAGAAGTTCTACGAAGCCGCCGTCAAGCCGCCTAAGGGCAAGGCGCGGAAAGGCTTCGCGGAGAGCATGCGAGAGATTCGCGCTCTTGCCTACGATGCGGCCACCGGAGAGGACACCTACGCAGCGTACTGCTTCTACGGGGACCCTAATGCCTCGGCGGCCTATCCGTTGGGTGTCAAACGTGGCTCCCAGCGAGGTGACGGTCCGTCCGCTCGGCGTGACGAACCTGCTCGGCGAGATAACGACTCACAGCTGGCCAAGAGGAGCAGGTAGCTATGAAAGTCTACTTTCCTCTAATGATCCAAGATCCAATGACCGCCCCATTCGTCGGAGGTCGGGCCGCGAAGGTCTTTGAGGGAATCCACGTCGACACCGATCGCGATCACGTTTCGGATTTTGGCGACGGCCCCAGCACCTCACTCGTGGTTGTCGAGGATTTCGATCCGGTCACTGGCCAATTGCTGCCGGGGGTCAAGTTCGTGCCTCCGGGCCGCGGCCGCAAGATGGGCCGCTATTTGGTCCCGGACGACATCTACTCGCACGAATTCATCCGGACAAGCGTGCTCGGCATGGTTCTCAAGACCATGCGATTGTTTTCGGACCCATCGGCGCTAGGTCGTAAGATCACGTGGGCCTTCGATCACCCCCAACTTCGCGTGCTGCCCCGTGCGGGCGAAGGCGCGAATGCCTTTTACGACAGGGAATCCAGGAGCCTCGAGTTCTTGTATTTCAAGAATCCGCACAATCCGAAACTGACAGTTTTTACTAGCCTGTCGCGGGACATCGTAGCGCATGAGACCGGACACGCATTGGTGGATGGCATCGCGCCGGCCTTGTACGACGCGCTGACGCCCCAGTCGTTAGCCGTCCACGAGGCGATAGCGGATCTGACCGCCGTCATTACCGCGTTCCAAAGCAATAGCCTGCGGCTGCGCGTACTGGAAAGGACCAAAGGATCGATTCGCAATCCAACCGCGTTTAGTTCTCTGGCGCCGGAATTCGGCAAGGCACTGGATGAGTCAGGCCGCGCCGGCGCTCTGCGATCATTGTGGAACAGGAAGACTCTGAATCCCCAGGACACCTCGCGCGACGAAAGAGGCCGGCCGAACTTCGTCGATTCCGTTGATCCGCACGCTTTGAGCGAGGTCTTGAGTGGTGCGCTATACCGGATGATGGTGCGGATGCAGGAACGTGCCTGGAAAGAGTACGGTGGGAAGTTTTCCTCATCGGGGCGCGCCCTGGCCGAGGCGGTTACGAGGTTCCAACGCCTGGTGTTTCGGGCCGTCGACTACTTGCCGCCCGGCGAGGCTTCCTTTGCAGAGTATGGCCGAGCTCTAAGCGAGGAGGTCAAGGACTCGTTCGTTACGTGGGGTGAGGAGAGTCATTGGTTAGCCCAAGAACTCCAGCGCCGGCACGTTATCCGGGCCAAGGATGAAATCCAGCGAAAGGAGCCAGAACGGCTGCATCGTGCAAAGTCGATTGACATCGAGACCCTCGTAAAGAGCGACACTGAGGCGTACAGGTTTGTCAGTTGTCATCGCAGACTATTCAATATTCCCCCACGGGTGCCGATCAGGATTCTCCCGAGGTTTCAGACCAGCAAAGGTTCGGGCTGGGGCAAGAAGTGGGATACGGAAAGGAGCTACGGAATACTGCTAAAGGTCTCCTGGGAGCAAATGGAGGACGATTCCTTCGACGGAGCGTTTCCCGCCACGCGGAGTGTCACTTCCGGTAGTACGGTTATTCTAACCAGCGACGGGTATGCCTCCCATCTGTTCTCTACTGACATTGAAGCTCAAAAGCCTGAACGCGACAAGATGGTCCGTTCGATGTTGGAGGCGGGGCTCTTGCGCCGCCCTGCCGAGAGCCAGGGGATGGGGCCGGTCAAGACTCCCATTCGTACAGAAATCAGGAAAGGGGTCCTGAAGATTAAGGGTGCCGGTCGGTTGTTGCACTTCCACCGAACTCCTCAATGACGTACCAGCTACGAGGTTGTGTGAATCGGAACGTCTTATACCGCCGTCACGGCGCTCGGCTCGCTCAGGCGGCCGATGTCCGCTTTGCGCGTCCGACCTGCCTTGCTTGCCTCCAGAAAACAACCAGGGGCAGGAGATTTCTCCCCCTGCCCCCGGCTCAATCCTAGACCGCTACTGCCGTCTTAGTACATCTCCCCATCCCACCGCCCGGCGGCCTACCGGTCGGCGCGGGTTCTCTTCCTTCCGCTCCACCACCACGCACTCGGTGGTGAGCGGCAGGCCGGCGATCGAGGCGGCGGTGGGATTCGCGAACTGAGCTACTTGGCCTGCACGAGCCGGGTGCCAGCGAGCACGAACGGCGTGTAGACCAGGCCGAGCGGATTGCCTTCCATGAGCAAGTCGAGACGCGCGTCGCGGATGGCCTGACCCACCACGGCGCCGCCGAGGAAACGATCCATGAATCTCCTGGCGAACGCCCCCGCCAGCTCCTCGAACACCGTAATCTCGGTTCCGATCACGCCGCACGCGTTCGCGTATTGTACGAATCCCTCCACGAAATCGAGCGTCGACTCCGTGTCGAGCTTCGTGGTGTGGCAGCCATTAAGAAAGACCAACGGTCGCGGTTTGGTCCATTGGATATTGCCGTACAGTGACGCGCTCTCCAGCCACTCCCCGGGCTTCGCGTTCTCCGGGTCTTCACCGAGATAGAGCA
Organism: uncultured Dehalococcoidia bacterium; assembly: GCA_964479365.1. GTDB lineage: Bacteria > Chloroflexota > Dehalococcoidia > SM23-28-2 > RBG-16-64-32 > CF-163. Next base: position 10,409 of record CAYZLC010000029.1, on the reverse strand, counting down.
TCGGAATCTCGGACTTGCCCACCTCCCGGCCGCTGCCGTGGCAATACATGTACACGATATGCGGTTCCTTCTTGCTCATCAGCTCGAGTAGCGGCTTGAGGCTGTCCGCGACCAACCAGCCGCGATCTTTCCAGGCGGGCCTGAGCGCGACCAACTCCCTTATGTGCGGCCCGGTACGTGGAAGGTCCTTGGCCCGCGACACTCCGATCACGATCACGGGGATGTCTTTGTACTCGAGGCGCGTGTCGAACTCCTTCTCGCGCTCGTCGTCGCCCTCCTCGAGCTCTGTGATCGGCAGTCCCAAGCCGTGGCGGAACCCCCAGAAGCCCGATGGGCACACCGTCGTGGGCTCGCCACGCGACGGGCATTGCCCCTGGAAGCACGCGGTCTCGGCCAGCGGGGACTTGGCGCGGAACGCGCGCTCGAATTCGGGACAGAGCAGGAAGTTGGCCGCATAGTCGTCCTGGACGCCCAGCTTATAGTCGTAGATCAGCGCGGCCGGCAGGACCAGTCCGAGGTTGGCGTCGGGAGCGATCTGGACTAGGCCGGGTTGCCGCACCACCGCGTCCATATCGGCGAGTTTCTGGCTGCCGCCCCCAGCGAGTCGATTGGCGAGCAAGACGTAGATCCGCCAGCCGGCGATCGCGAGTACGGCCAGATCCTGACGCAGCCGACTTACGGTCTCGTCCAGCTTTAGCGTGCCCAGGTAACGGTATTTCTTCCTTGGGGTCCAGGCATCCTCATCTCCCCACGACGCGCGTTGCATGGCCGCGCGAGCGAGGTTGAGCGCGCCTTTCAGCTTCTCGGCCGGGATGGTAACCGACTCGTGGAAGAGCGCTTCTCCCCTGGCGCCGTAGATATAGAAATCATGATTGCCGCCGGGCCGGTGGTTCGACAGAATCGAGAAGCGATGCTCGCCGAGCGACTGGAGTTTCGCGGGGTTGAGCTTTGTGGCAAGCGTATAGTCCACACGTGAGATGCGATCCGTGCCGCCGACGGTGACGTCGATGCAGCGCGACTGAACCAGCACGCCGCTGCAGTAGATGCTGCAGCGCAGCCGGTGTTGCCCCAGCCTCTTCGACGCCACGACCGGGAAAAGGAGTCGACGTAGCAGCAGTTGCTTGTCGACGTTCGCATACTTCTTGGCTGGTTGCTGCCCGACAGGGGCGCTGCCGTCCGGCTGCAGCTCGAGCTGCCCCACGGCTTCGTTGGGGGCGATCGTAAGACCGCTATCCGGGCTGAACAAGACCACGTTGAGCGTCGCCCGTGCCGGCAGGAACTCGACCGGCAGCGGTACGGGCTGCGCTTCGATTGAGCGCGTGACCTCTCCTACCTCGAACCAGAAGTAGTACTTGGCCCCGGCCACAATAACGGCGTCGGCCGCGATCGGCTCCCCCGGGTCCTCCGCCGTGGCAAAGCCAGTGCTGACCGGCTCGGCTCGGCGCTTGGGCCGCCGTTCCATGAAGAGCCCCGCTTCCGGCGCCGCAGGGCGCTTGGGGGGCGTCGCCGCCGGGGGCGACGCCGGAGCCGCGGGCGCGGGAGGTTTCGCCTTCGCGGTTGCGACCGCGGTGGAGCTGGCCCTTTTCGGCGGACTACGGGCTCCCTTGGGTGGACCGCCGGCCCCTTTCGGCCTGGATTGCACCTCGGGCTCGTCGACTCCGAGGAGGTCAGACATGGGAGCAGCTGGTGCGGGTGGTGTCGGAGCGCTCTCGCCGAAGTCAAGAAAAACGATTTCATCCTTCTTGAGCGACGGCGGAGGAAGCGGGTCGGGGTCGAGCACCGGAATTCGGAACTTCGGCCGCTGCAACAGGTCCCGCACCGGGAAGGCGCGGACCGCGGCGGCCGTAAACGTGTCGAGTTTTGTCACGTAGGGGTTGCCGATCAACTGGCGCAGGACACGACGCGCTCGGGCAAGGCTCGACGGAAACAGCTCAGACCCGCGTTTGCGGAACCAGTCCGACACGGCTGAGAAAACCGACAAGACGTAATACGCATCATCCATGAAACCGAGGAGCCCGAGGTGGTCGGGGATGAGATCCTGGCCCTCGAACCAGTAGGCTTCACAGCGATCGAGCAAGGGCTGCACTTCCTTGAGCACCTTCTGTTGGCGCGCGGCGTTCTCCAAGGCCGAGAGCAGCTTCGGCACGGCTCTGACGCAGTCGAGGGCGACGTGGGCGAGCGCGTCCAGTTCTTTGGCGCTCAGCTCTTCCTCCGTACGCGTTCCCCAGGCGACGAACCACGCTCGCAGACGACCGCTCTTCTGCTCTTCGGCGATCGCCTCGTCGATCTGTTTGTTGATCTCGTCGATTCGCACGTTTGTGACCCTAGGACTAGTTCTGACCCTTCGGGTTCGGGACAGCCATCCCGCCAAGCCCCTTACGACCGTCGATCGGGTCGAAGATCTCCCCTTGCGCCAGATCCTTGCGTCGTCCATCGAGGAAGAAGTCGACGCCGAAGTTTCGCGAGATCGAAACCATGACGATGAGCGCAATGAAGTAACCAAAGAAGCCGATGCCCAAACCGATCCCGTACGCCCCGAACAGGTCGCTCTTGGCCGGGAAAAGCGCCACGATCGCACCGCCTCCAATCACGCCGATCAATGTGACCAGATCGCCCAGCTGCACGTCGGCCTTGCGATAGCGATTGATGTAGTAGACGTACCACCCGATCAGGACGCCGAAGGCACTGGCACCCCAAAGCTGCAGACTGGTGGCCGCGGTTGCCGCCTGGTTCATATGGTTACCCCCTGTCGTGAGTTACCTGAGCAGACAGCCAAGCCCGGAACACTGCGTGCGTCGCCAATCCGATTGGGAAACCAGTCACGAGCGCAAGGGCCGGGACGGAACCGCCGAGCCACAGCGCCTCGAGGGCAAGCGCGGCCATCGCGGCTGCGACCGCGCTCCAGCTGCGCCACAGCGCGCGCGTCCCAGTGAGCGGCGCGCACCACCAGCCGCACACCAAGCCGATCACGGCTGCCCCTCCGATGTCGAGCGTCATCAAGTGCGAATCTGCCGCGCGCGGGGCGGCCCACTAGGGCGGTTTTGCGACAGTCAGGGGCGGTTTCGCGACACAGCGCCTTAGCGCCAATCTCCCGTAAGCGAGAACGCCGCCCACGACGCCGTCTCGGCGCCGGCCCCACCCGCCGCGCGGAGCGAGGCGATCGTGGCGGTGAGCGCCTTGGCGCGTGACTGTTTTTTCTCGAGCCACTGCTCGTAGAACGAGTCCAGAAAGGTCGCGGCCAGTTTGGCGCTCACATTCCAGTGTGTCGAGAGCACGCTCGTAGCGCCGGCCTGGATCATCGCCCACTCCATGCCGAGCGCGTCGCCGCCTACCCCCTCGCGCGACAGTCCGCTCACACAGGCCATCATCGAGACATGACTGCCCGACAAGTCGAGCTTCCGGTCCAGCACCGCGCGCGGCGTGAGGACGGTGTTGATGTCGACGGCCTTGGTGTCGGGCAACGCGTCACCGTCGGCGAGCAGCAACCCCGAGTGATCGAACGGAGCCTTATTCGGGTCCTTCCTGGGGAACATGCCGTGGGTCGAGAAGTGCACCACGCGCCGCTTGAGGTCGTGCTGGGTCAGCGCTTCGAGGCTCGCCGTCTCGCCTTCGAGCGTCTCGCCGGACCGACCCTGCGCCAGGAGCTGGATGGGCTTCCGAAGATTGGCCTGCATCTCGGGCCAGCTCGGGCTCGTGACATTGTCGCGTGCGGGCACGACGACGCCCAGGTACGACTTGGGACGCCGTGCCGCCGTCTCGAAGAGATGGGCGAGATGGAATGCGTTATGAATGCGCGAAGTCGAGAGCGTTTCGGCCACCGACCGGCCCTTTACTGAGAGGCAGGCGAACGGGACGTTCGCCAAGTCGTCGTCCGCTGCGATACACAGATGACCGCCCGGTACGACGGTCCCGTCATCAATGAACGCATCTAGCCAGGCCAGGAGCGGCGACAACTGCTCGGCTACTCGAGGCGTCACGGGACTCGCGGCCTGGCGAATCGCGGCCCGGGACAGCCGCACCGATGCGGGCGTGTGGATCTCACCGTCGCTTGTGACGAGGACGGCGTACGTCTGCTCGTCGTCCACGAAGTACGTCAGATAGTGGAATTCGTGCTCGCGGCACAGCTCGGGAAGGCGCGCCACGGCCCCATAGATGCTCGCATCACTGACCGCCTCACCCGAGTGTAGCGTGAGTAGGTCGGCGACCCCACGTCCCTTGCTGGCTTCGATTGCCTCGAGCATCTCGGGAACGCGGCCCGCGGTGTGGAGCTTTTCGCAGAGCGCCGCGAACAGGTGTGGATACAGCGCGAACGCTCCGCCGCGGCGCGTCACGTCGGTGATGGCGCTACGAGCCGCCTCCAGATTGCCGCGCAACTTGAGGAGCGCGTCGGCAGCGGCGGATGGATCCTTGAGGCGGCTGTGGCACAGGTAGATGCCATACAGCGCGTCGTTCTGGAGCTCGACCGCACCGTTCGCGTCGGCCCAGGCAAGGCTCTCCTCAAGCTCCGTCAACGATTTCCTGATCACGTCGGGCGGCGGGTGTTTCTGCAGCGCGAAGATCGCGCTCGCTTCGCGAATGCGACCCCGGATCGTCAGCTGCGAGTCGCCGCCCCCGCCGCCCCGGCGCATGAAGTCCTCGCCGGTCTTCAAGAGGTCGAGGAGCTTCCGGTAGCCGGCCGGGTCGTTGGAGTCGAGGCGCGGGGCGTCTGCCAGCTTGTCGATCAGGCCTTTCAGTTTTTCCTCTTCGGGCAGGCCTGTGGTGACGCGCTTGAGAGCGGCCTGGGCGCGCGCCACGAAGTCGTCGCCCACGGGACCCGGCGGCTCCGCGGACCGCGACCGGTCGTCCGTGATCGGCGCGCGCAGCTGCTTCATCCGGGCCCGCAGCCGCGCCAGCTCGATATCAGTCGCCGGGTTGTCGGGTAGGGCGGGATCCTCGAGCGCCTCGGCCGCGTCGTCAAGACGGTTCAGATTCTGCAGTGCTTCGATGCGCCCCAATTTCAGCGATGGCAGGTTGGCGGTCTCGCCCAGTTTCTCGTAGAACGGGATGTACTGGTCGGCAAACACCACCGCGTCCTCCGAGCGGCCCAGGAGGTTCGAAGCATTGACGTAATTGTCCGCCAAGCCGCTCAGCGTGGTTAGCAGCAGACCGTGGTCGGGCGTGGTCTCGAACAGCTCGACGGCGAAACGGTGCAGCGCTCGCGCCAGCTCGGCGCCCACCGCGGGGTCACCGCCGTGGCAGTAGCCGATGGTGGCGGGTCCCAGCGCCACCACGACCATGCCGGGGCGATCGGAACCGAGCAGCGAGATCGCCATGTCTTTCATCGGATTGGGCGGCAACGCGCGACCGAGCGCCTGCCGCTCGGCGGGGCTGCCCACCTTCAGCATTTGATAGATCGAGTCGGCGTCGAGCGACATGGCCTGAGTCAATCTGGAATGAACAATTGACCGTTGATGAGCGAGGGCCCACCCCCGCCCATGATGACGTTGTCGCCTTCGAAGTAATTGCCACCCGACCAGTGGCCGCCACCGTACTCGCGCACGGGACCGGGCCTAAATCCGGGCGGTGCCGAAACCGCGGCCGATGCCTGGAGCGGATTCGCCACGATATGCATCAGGGTGAACTCCGCGATCTCCTGGCCCACCATAGCGAGCATCTGCACGTTCTGTGACATTGTCGCCACGCCGAGCTGCAGCATCGGCCGCGCCTGTTGCGGCGTCAGGCCGATGGCAAATTCCACGACCCTGATGGTCCCAGAGGCGTCTTTCGCGCCCGCGGGGAGCGTGTCAAGGTATGCTACCAATCCCGCGTTCAGCAGGATCGCATCGTCGAGGTAGCCGTAGTGGCCAGGCGCGTCGTCCGGGATCACGTCATGTGGTTGCACGAGATAAGCGAGCACGCTAGCGACGGCGGCGCGCCGCGCGGCCGGGACGCTGCGATCTTGGACCTTCGCTACCATCCCGCGCGCCGTTCTCGGGATACTACGGATCAGCGTGTACGCGATCAACGCGAGACTTTCGGCGGCGGCGTCCTGGGTGAGCTTTTTGCCCTGCGTCTTGCTGAATGTGACCACTTCCTGGACGGCCCCAGGAGCGGCCTGCGCGATCTGCTGCGCGAGAGCGGGTTCTCCGACGCCGATCGCGGGCAGGCGGTCGATTTCGACGCAGATGCGTTCAACGAGTTGGAAGAGCACGCGGCCTCCGGTGAAGGGGAAGGGAGGTGGCTGATCATAGTCCGCGGCGCATCGAGTCGCTGTCCGGTATTACCTACAGATGACGACCGATCATGCCGCACTTGGGCCCATTCCCGCGATCCACCCACATTGACGATTGCCGTACCACAGGTTGAAGGATAGGAATTTCCTTCAACCCCACGAAGGTACGGAGCGGTTCTCGGGTCGTCAACGCGCGGCCCCGACGCCTGCGCTCGGCACCGCTTGGGACCGGTGAGTTGGTGCGCTCCGGAGGTTTGTGCCCTCGGGACAAGCCGGCGTCCCGGCCACCCTTCCCACGACGACGTCACGCGGGCCGCTGCGCGTGATCAACGGACTTGCCGCCGCGCCCGACGGCTCGGTGTACTATACCGAAGACGACGCCATTCGCCGGGTCAGCCGCGAAGGGCGCGCGTGCCGGAGGACTGGCGGGCCCAGGCAGCTCCTAAACGGCGCGACGACTCCGTGGCAGCCCCTCTTGCAAAACCCCGATCCATTCCGTGTTGGAGGACACTTGCGGCGCCCTCCAATCAGAAACCTTTGTGGACACCGACCCTGTCCGCTAACCTGCGGCATACGGCTCTGGCCCCCACGGCCCAACAAGCATCAACCCCAGTCGGAGTTTGACCCTCTCGCAAATGGTTTTCAGGTACGACGCATCCTTGCCAGGACTCGCACTGATTCCGTCCCTTTCCACGATCAAGACGGTGCCCGGCTTTGTGATGCGAAGCCGATCAGAGGATGCGCTTGCCGGAGTAACCCAATTCGTCAGTTGCGCCTTGATACTGTCCTTCCAGTCTTGGGCACGGGCCAGACTGGGAAATAAACTGAGAACGACGACGACCAGACGCGGACCGACGCCACAACGCATGACGACCTCCTGGCGGAGGGCCCGAACAGTGATGAGGCTTGCGTCCCTCGATCGGTTCGGGCCGCCTCGGCGACGCACCTTCAGTGTGACTTATCGCTTGTCTACGCGGACCCCAACGCCAGGAACCGAGGACTGTATTTGCAACTTGCCGCCCTTCATCTCCACTAGGACCCGAATGGACTCCGGCCCCTCGATATTGGTATCGGTTTTCGTGAGGACCGCTTGGACAGTGCTCGGAGTGAGATTGTTCCAAGCACCGGTCGCCGCATCAACAATGATGCCAACCAGGCCCGAAAGAATGTCGAGTACCAGAATGCCAGCATTCATGTGGTGCTCTATGTCGATCTTGGCCGGCTGATAGCCCTCCTTGCTGAACGAAAGGTGGTAGTCCTGTTTCCGTTCGAGGGATATGGAGGTAGGCGTCGTGAAACTCGCGCCGCCCGGTGTCACGGAAATGCTGGCTCCGTCGGGGGCGGACCGTGCCATGACATCTTGCCTCGTGCCATTGAAGATCGCACCACAGCCTGCGCTTCCGAGCAGCGGCAGAGTAACCGCGGCCAATACAGTAAGAGCACGTGACATTCGGGCCTCCTTCGAGGCTGGACACTGGATGTTCCTGGGTGCGGAAAGGGGAAAGCGGGGCGAATGTCCCTCCACCCCGAGCGCTTGTCAAGAGCGTCGCGTTGCCGCTAGCTAACACGCGGTGCGGTGAGTGACCATTTCTGAAGTGACGCTGGATGTAACTCCAGACGCGTTACTGGATGTAACTCTAGTCGCAGTCCTAGATGTAACTGCAGTCCTCGATGGGATGTCGCCGGACTCGGAAGGCCATGGTCGGCCGACACTTGGGGCTACTCGATGCCGGGCCCCTTGAGGACGCAGTCACCCTAGTCCAGACTTGGCGACGACCCAAAGAGTTATGAATCCGTGACCAGCCTGGCATCCCCCGCGAAAAGATGTGCCTTCAAGGCTCACGTGTTGGCGATCTACAGGACGTCACGGCCTTCGACAATCACGATCGGGTAACCGAAGACGTTGTAGGTCCGGGAAGTGGCGCAGCCGATCATGACGATCTGATTGTCACACGCCGCGCGTATTCGATAGAGCGCCTCGATCGGCCGCGTGCCACTGACGATCCCACGACCGCCCTCACCGCTCCTCGCGGCTCATCAAGGTGATGATGGATTTGCTAATCAACCCGATTCGACACCCTCGTCGCCTGCTGCGAGCACCTGCCCGATCAGTTGTTAAGTGATTTCTCCCGCCATTCGTGAACTCGTCGACCGGTGTGCACCATCCCGAACCGGGGGCGCGGAACCGGTACGCCAAGTTCATTGTTGTTGGCCACGGACCGCTAGGACGCGGTGGTACATCGGGCAGATCTCGATCCGCGTACCCGGCTGCACTTCGGTGTCCCGCAGTACCTCCCGCGAAAGGAAGGACCAGAGGGTGGAATGAGTAGGATCTAGCTTGACGCCCACGAGTCCGACATCAAACATCAAGCGAATGAGCTTGCTTCGAAAGCCTGCAGTATTCACGTGCCCTTCAATCAACTCAGTTGACCAACCATAGACGCGATCCCCGGGAATAGGTTGGAAGTCCAACATGCGCAGGGCTATTTCCTCGATTTGCAAATCCGAGAGCTGTTCAGCAGTGAAGTTCGGTGGGCGCCCTCTCAGGATTCCAGCAATATCTAGTAGTCGCGGATAGTCCGCGGCCCACTCATCTGCCAGCGAACGAAAACGCATCGTTGAGTAGTTAGCCTCTGCAGCGCGAACAATGCTTGCGGTTACCTCAGGCTTATCGGTAGCCAGCTCGATGCAACAGTTCGCGAACTGAATGATGTCCCTCGGACGAGCGTGAGAGCGCGCAAACAGGTAATCTTCGGTTGGCTCTCGATTCACTGTCCCTGGGAAGACGTCTCGCCACCCAACTGCAGTTCCCGAGTAGTGCCGCTGCACCAGGAGATTCAGTCGCCGATCCAGAACCTCGAGTAACTGCGCCTTCGTCCACTCTAGACGAAGAAAATACGGTTGATACTTCTCCTCCTGGAAACCTGAATCTCGGGTATGCCGAATGAGTCGGTCGAGAAGATCCTTTCTCAAGGCGACGACAACCTTCGCGGTTCGAATGGCGCGTAGATCTCGCACTGCCTCCAGCAGACTACGAATTAGCCTGTACCGAAGCGGATCTGCCACCCAGTGTTCATCGAGTCTGTCAATGAGCACGAAAAAGTGCTGCTGCGGATCGTCAAACACGTCCTCAGCGAGGACACGAATAACATTCGTCAATTTGGCGATCTGGACCGCATTCACTACTTCTTGCGCGTGATGGGCGATCTCCTGCCTGTCCTCGACCGAGAATGCGGCCCCCTCCTCGGTTCCCATTTCGAGGAATCTTGCCTTCACTCCCAGCCGCGATCTCACGTCATCTTCTAGTTTGCGTGTGACCTCATGAACTCGCAATTCGGGGTCTTCCCAAAAACGTTGACCCCATTCAACGAGATAATCGAGGGCATCGTTCTTCTTCTTGTCACCGAAGAATCGCTCTCTGATTCGCTCCAAAAAGTTCTTCTGATCCTGCTCAGAGTGCAGACGGTAGCGAAGCTGGATGAGTTCCACCGCAAGGACGTGGCGCCACAAAAGGCGATAGAAAAGGTCGAGGTCGACCCCAAGCTCCTCCAGACGCCGGAGGATCGTCGAATTCGCAAGGTATTGGAGCGAGAGTTGTTGCGGTTCGATGCTTGCTACGTTTGACTCACGCCTGCTCAGCAGCGTCAGTAGCGCGGTTTTTCCAGCGCCCGTTCTGCCGACTACAATAGACTTTAGCGATTGGAGTGATCTGAGGGTCGTGAGATCACCGGTCTCCACGAAACACTCAAGCAAGAACTCGCCGTCCTCTTCGGCTCCTTCGGAGCCGATGGTGTCGTGCTTGCGAAACTTGAACAAGCTACGATTGAGTTTGGCCACGCTGTTTCCGTCCGCGCTAGGTCGCCCCAATCTAGTGGGTTATCGGCCGCGGGCGGCCCGACAGCATCGCGCCCTACTTCCATGCAGTTTGAGGGGGCCAAAACCAAACCGGGGGTGAGCGCCTCGCTCACCCCCGGTCGGTTCAAGAGCAGTTCCCTGCTCCCTGCGTCCTGCTACCTGCCCTAGTACATCCCCCCCATCCCACCGCCCGGAGGCCCACCCATCGCCGTGGGCTTCTCTTCCTTGCGCTCGACGACGACACACTCCGTGGTAAGCAACAACCCGGCGATCGAGGCCGCGTTCTGCAGCGCCGTCCGGGTCACCTTGGTGGGATCGATCACGCCCGCCTTGACGAGATCTT
>CAYZLC010000028.1:0-14322 GCA_964479365.1 uncultured Dehalococcoidia bacterium | reverse complement strand
GTTTATCCTCTGGACAGAACCGTTGCCGGCCACTTGGATGGGAACCTGCGTAATGATGTTATTCGAGGCGCCGTAAGCTATGGCCCTGTCAGGAGTACCGTGGTCCTTGTCGATGAACAGGAACGAGCCGATGTGCACGGGGTGATCGAACACATAGATCTGCTTGCCCCCGAAGTTGTTCTCGTCTGGATCGCCCACCACGCCATCGCCTTCGGCGCCGTCAAGGTTCTTCGCCAGGATGGCTATGTTGCCGACATCCACTTCCAGGTCGCGATCATGGGAAGCGGAACCGTTCGAGTCAAACACTATGATCGCGTGCGGAAAGCCGACTCCGTTAGCCAGCCCTGAGATATGCACGCCCCGAGACGCGTACTGTTCGCCGAGAATCGTGCCCGCGGGAAGGCCCGCGAAATCCATCACGAAGCCATCTGAGCAGGTGGGTGGCGCGAGCGAGCCGTCAGCGTGGACGACCGAGGCGGCCAGGGGCGAGCCGATAGCCATCGAAGCTGAAATTGCCAGCACGGCCAGGATGGCGGCCGCAATCAGCAATGCGAGCGTCAAGTTGGAAGCGGGCCGAGCGGCAACCGCCATAAGACGGCGGCGATGTTGTGCCTCGCTGTTGTTCCCAAACCCTCTCATCAAGTCCTCCCTCGGTCCGAATGCGGGGCTTCTGGATGACTCCATCGTCGGCGGGCGTGATCCCGGCGAACCTCATCCGCGATGGGTTACATCAGTTCCTCGATCGATTGATCCTGTATGAGTACGTCATTGCCTTTGATCTTCCTTTGAATTTCTCCTTCGTATTGATCGAGGAGGTCCGGCAGGGACACAGGCCGCGCGTAGTGCGCCGGTGGATAACGGCCCAGGTCCTGCTGATAACTACAGAGACAAGGGCCGCCGGCCGCGCAGCCCGCGCAGCAATATAGCTTGTCCTGCGAAGAGAAAGCTTGTGGCCCAAGGCGGATGTTGCAGGAGTCACAGGTAGTCATTAGGCTCATTCTGCCAACGCGGATGCAGAGAGTGAAGGCTTCGTTAGTAAACTACGGTGAATAGATGGTGAATAAGCTGTCAACTGGACATCCGGCAACGCGGACAGGGGAGAGGTGAGACCCCCCTCTCCCCATTCGGTATTGCCTGCGCTCTAGCGGCGACGGCGCATAGCGACGAGAGCGGCCGTACCGCTACCGATAAGCGAGAGACCGGCGATCAACAGCAACACGGCCGCGGTCGATTGACCGACGCCGCCGGAGCCGCCGCCTGTCGTCGGGGCTCCACGGGGTCCGGTTACGGCGCCGGCAGCCGCCTGGGGCGGCGGTGTTGGCGTCGCCGTCGCGGTCGCCGTGGCCGTCCCCGGCGGCGCGGTCGGCGTGGCAGTCGATGTTGGCGTAGCCGTCTCAGGCGGCGACGTGGGTGTTGCGGTCGATGTCGGCGTGGCCGTCTCCGGCGGTGCGGTAGGCGTCGCAGTCGTTGTCGGGGTGGCCGTCTCCGGCGGTGCAGTAGACGTCGCAGTGGCTGTCGGGGTGGCTGTTTCCGGCGGTGCGGTAGGCGTCGCAGTCGCTGTCGGGGTGGCCGTCTCCGGCGGCGGTGCTGTGGCGGTCTGCGTGGCGGTCGGTGAGTGCGTCGGCGTAGACGTCCCCTGCGTCGGAGTCGGCGTAGATGTTGGAGTGGCAGTCGCGGGTGGCGGGGTAGACGTGGCAGTGCGCGTAGGTGACGGAGTCGGGGTCGCTGTCTCCGGCGTCGCGGTGGGCGTGGGCGTCGGGCTTGGTGTCGGAGTGGCTGTACCCGGCGGTGAGGTAGGGGTCGGCGTTGAGGTCAGGGGCGGCGGGCAACCGACCTCTATCCCGGTCAGCCCCGCCGAATCACGATACACGATCTCCAACCGGCGGACGTTGTCAGCGTTCACGTTGATCTTTTGCACGGAGCCGTTGCCGGCCAGAGGGATGGGGACCTGGGTCATCACGTTGTTCGAGCCGTCATAGGCGATGGCTTTGTCCGGGGTGCCGTGGTCTTTGTCGATGAACAGGAACGAGCCTATATGCACGGGTTGATCGAAGGTGTAGACCTGCTTGCCGCCGAAGTTGTTCTCGTCCGGGTCATCGACGAGACCATCACCGCTGGGAGGCGGTAGGTCGTCGTCGAGGTTGGCGGCGAGGATGGCTATGTTGCCAACGTCTACCGCCAGATCAGGGTCGTGGGTGGGCGGGGCGTTGGAATCAAAGACTATCGCTGCGTCGGGGAAACCGTCGCCGTTGCCGACAGCCGATATGTGGACGCCGAGGGCGGCGTACTGGTGGCCCAGGATCGTCCCGGCAGGAAGCCCGGCGAAATCGATCACGAAATCGGGCGGGCAGGCGGGCGCAAGCGTCGGTGTGGCGCTTCCGCCGGGCGGGGATGTCGGGGCCGGCGCCGCCGTTGGCGTGGGCGTGACGGTAACAAGCGGTGGCTGAGCGGTGGGGGAAGGCGTCGGCGTCTGCGGCGGAGTGTCCGGCAGCTTGCCCAGACCGAGCATCGGAATATCTTGCTGCCCGGCCGGGATGTTGTGTCCGTTTGCCGTCTCGGCGGCGTAGAGGGCGGCGTGGAGGTTGCCGGTGGGATCACTGCTGAAGCAGGCAAAGCGAACATCCATGCGAACGATCAGCTGCTCGCCGGCGTCCAGCCCGGTGACCCGCACTTTAGCCTCGAGGACTTCCGCGTCCGCGCTGCCGAAGTCCGCGGGTACGACACCGGCGGCGTCCGGGTGGGGCTTGTGCACGTACTGCTGACTGAGAAGAGAGACGCTCTCGCTGCCATCGAGCCCTACGTTGCCGGTCTCCTGTGTCTGGCTGCCCGGGAAGTCCAGGAGGCTGACGCCTGCCTCGATGAGTTCTCTGTAGCCGACAGCTTGCTGGCCGTTGTTCCGCGCGTCGAAGTGGTAGGTCAATGTGATGGTGCCGTTAGCGGGCGGCGGTGAGTCGTCAACTGACACCGTGGTGTAGAAGACGATCCTGTCTTCGCAAGCAAAGGCCGCCGCCTCAAGCTCCTCCCGGACCTGCGCCCCCATATCTCGTTGGTCGAATTGAAGGGCTCCAGGTGCGGTCTCCTGAGCGGATACGTGATTGTACGTGTCCTCGTGGGCGGCTATGAAGTCCAACTGGAAGTCGCCGCCGGCCGCGACGACCGGGCGCTCCGGGAGGGCTGAACCGATCGAGACGATGGCAAGCACCAGGACGACAACCATCCCACCGGCCAGGCAAGAGCGCGCGAATAAGCGGGGGGATTCCCGGAGGGCGGTTGGGCGCCTGCGCAGCAAACCCTCAAACATGCTTCCTCCCTCTTCGCATCACTTGAATCAGACAAGCGGAGCCGTCGCGACGATGGGACGGGGCGACGCGTCCTAGTCTATCGCGCAGGGGGAAGTAAAGAAGTTATGTGAGGGGGGTTATCAACAAATTATGCGATTAGTGGGCCTATCTTAAGCCTGGATGAACTTGTAACCGACGCCGCGCTCGCTCACGATGGTGCCGATCGAGCTGGTATCGCACTCCAGCTTCTGGCGCAGGCGGCGTATATAGACCTTCAGGTAGTCGATCTCGTCAGTGTACTCGCGCCCCCAGACCTTGGCCAGCAGGGTCTGATGCGGGAGGACGCGGCCGGCGTTGCGCGTGAGGTGGAACAGAAGGGAGTATTCCGTGGGCGTGAGGCGAACGGTTTGACCCTTAACGGTGACGTGCCGGCTCGCAAAGTCGATGCGGAGATCCCCGGACTCGAATACCTCGCCGAGCGCGGGAAGCTGGCTCTGATAACGGCGCAGAACGGCGCGCACGCGCGCCAGCAACTCGAGGTGGCTGAACGGCTTAGTGATGTAGTCGTCGGCGCCCATCTCAAGGCCGCGCACCTTGTCAACTTCTCCGTCACGCGCGCTCAACATGACGATCGGAACGTCTGAGATGCGACGGACCTCCTGGCAGAGCTGAAAACCATCCATGCCCGGCAGCACTATGTCTAGAAGAATGATGTCCGGAGGTTGCTGCTCAAGGTGTTTGAGGCCCTCCTCTGCGTCTTTCGCAGAGAATACTTCGGCATCGGGCCAGCGGAGGCCGAAACAGAGGTTCACAACCTCCATCACGTCCGGTTCGTCGTCGACTACGAGTACTTTCATAGATTTGGCCCGGCGCGAGATGCGGAGCCCGGAAGGGGGTCCCTAACCGCGTTCAGCGAAAGCCTAGATGCGGACCACCCCAACCAGCGAGTAACCGCTGTTCACGCTTTCAGAATGTAAGATTCGCTCTGTGCCAATAGCGTTACAGTGAACAGTTCGTAGAGTTTGGAATATCTGCTCAGTTAAGGTTGCACTGCTTGTTAACAGAGAAGTTAACGCGGGCAGAAGCGAACAGTACATTCGTGGAGTCGTTCTGCGCTCATCTTTCGAGACGCCCCTCCGTTCTTCTCTCGAAGGACTCCGGGGCTCCTCACGACGAGCGGGAAGATACCGGCTCCGGCTCGAGCATCGCGCTTCATCGGAAGTTGCCCAGTTCCTCGATCGCGCCACGGAGAGGAATGCTTACCCAGTCCGGCCGATTATTCAGCTCGTAGTTGAGCTCGTACAGGACCTTTTCGAGGAGGAGAACGTCCAGCAGCAGCCGCAGCTCAGCATGAGCCGCAGGCAGAACGGGAGACTCCGCCATCAGCTGCCGGTATTCCCGGAGGAAAGCAGCGCCTACCCAGCGGTGCCAAACATAGGCCCAATCCTCCATCTCTGGAGCGCGCTCCGAGGGGACGATGCCGCGTGCCGTTTGATCGCGGAGGGCTGCATGGGCCGCGTAGCTGAATGAGCGCAGCATTCCGGCGACGTCGGTTAGCGGCGACTTCTTGAGCCGTCGTTGGGTGAGCGGCCGGGCAGGCTCACCTTCGAAGTCGATGATGACGAAATCCTTGCCGGTGAAGAGCACCTGGCCGAGATGATAGTCGCCGTGGCAGCGGATGCGCTTTCCAGATAACTGACCACTGAGAATCGTCTGGAAGCGCTGCAGTATTTCGTTCTCCAGGCCGAGGACCGATCGCGCGTCGTCGCCCGCGCCATCATGAAGACTCCCTAGATGGCGCTGGAGAGCCGGGAATACAGCCGCCATGAGCCCGCGCGCAGACTGGTAGATGGAGCGCTGATATAAGGCGGTGAACGACTCCGGCTCGAAGCCCGGAGCGTGGCCCGCTGAGGCGAGCGCCAGGTGGAGTTCCGCGGTGCGCCGGCCGAGCAGCGCCACAGACTGAAGGTAGGGGCCGACGAGGTTCTGCACTTCAGATGGCACTTCCTGGCCGGAGAGGTCGACGAGGTGCGCGTGTGGAGGAAGCACGCCGCCGGGATCGGAGTCAGAGGTCTGGCTTAGAACTCGTTCGAAGTACGAGCCCACATTGTCGAGCGTGTAGTTCCAAGCGTCACCCTCATTAGTGACATACTCCTGGAGGATGCCCAGGGTCATCGGCTCGCTGCGACCACGCCGATACTCAATGTACCCGGCCACTAGCGGCACGTTAACGGAGGTTGTCCGCCCGGTCAGGACGCGCCCGATTTCGAGGTCCGGGTTCACACCCTGGTCCGGCCGGCGAAAGAGCTTGAGTATCAGCCTGTCTCCGTATACGACTGACGAGTTGCTCTGCTCCGCGCTGAGGGGAGCAGGGGCGAGTCCTGAATCCGGGCCGCCGCGCAGGCGGCGGAACGCCTCGGTGGGTGAGGCGGCGATCTCCCCGGCGGAGCCTTTGAATCGCCGGCGCCGCGCGATTGAATCAAGGAGCGACGCGGCGAACTGCTTGTCGTCGATTGCCTCATAAAGGAGGGCATTTGGTTGGCCTTCGCCGGTGGCGACGGTGGCGATGACGGAGTTAGGCATCTCCCTTGTGATCCTGTCAGCATCATCAGTCCGTGCAGCCGCAACGGTGAGTAAGTAGAAATCGGGTTCGCCTTCGAGATAGGTGAGCTTTATCAGGAGGAGGTGAGCTTCGGGTCCTCCGCCGGTGGGTGGAATCGAAATGGCATCCAGGATCTGGACCGATTGTATCGTCCGCGCCTTACCCCCGAACCAGCGGCGCGATCTGAGGTATTGGGGCAGAGCGCCTTCTAGGACTCGTCTCGGGATGGCCTCCAGAATCCCGTTCGCTGAGGCGGCGGCGGACAACACGGGCACACCCTCCGGCCGCCGGGCCGCCGCGGGCGCCCCGGCCTCGGCAGCGCGGGTCTCGAGCGAGAACCAATAGAAGGCGTGCGGGCCCAGTGTAATGAAGTACGGCAGATCCCCGACGATCGGGAACTCGGTAAGGCCGAAGAGCTCGACCGGAACTGAGCCCTTGTAAGGAGACATGTCCAATTCCACGTACTGCACGAACCGAGAAAGGTTTGCCACGAACAGCATCGTCTCGTTCTCGTAGCGACGGACGAAGGCCAGGACCTTGCGGTTCTCGGGAAATAGGAACTCTATGGAGCCGCGGCCGAAGGCCTTGTAGCGCTTGCGCAGGGCGATCAGGCGTTTGGTCCACCAGAGTAACGAGTGGGGGTTGTTTTGTTGCGCTTCCACGTTGACCGTAGCGTAGTGGTACTCCGGGTCCATAATGACCGGCAGATAGAGGCGCTGCGGATTGGCGCGCGAAAAGCCAGCGTTGCGGTCACCGCTCCACTGCATCGGCGTGCGGACGCCGTTGCGGTCGCCGAGGTAGATGTTGTCGCCCATTCCGATCTCATCCCCGTAGTAGATGATGGGTGCGCCCGGGAGTGAGAAGAGGAGGCCATTCATCAGTTCGATGCGACGCCGGTTATTGCTCAACAACGGGGCAAGGCGGCGGCGGATACCGAGGTTGACGCGCGCCTCAGCGTCCTGCGCGTACACCCTGTACATGTAATCGCGGTCTTCGTCTGTCACCATCTCGAGGGTCAGCTCATCGTGGTTGCGGAGGAAGACGGCCCACTGGCAGGTGTCGGGAATGGGTGGGGTCTGCTGAAGGATGTCGATGACTGGGAACCGGTCCTCCATGTGCACAGCCATGAAGAGGCGCGGCATCAGCGGAAAATGGAATGCCATGTGGCACTCGTCGCCGGCGCCGAAGTAGGCGATCGCGTCCTCCGGCCACTGGTTAGCCTCGCCCAGAAGGATGCGCCCGGGAAATCGCTCGTCCACGTGCCGGCGCAGGTCTCTGAGATAGCCATGTGTCTCCGGCAGGTTCTCGCAACTAGTGCCCTCCCTCTCGTAGAGGTATGGCGCAGCGTCCAGGCGTAAGCCATCCACACCGGTGCCAAACCAGTGGTCGAGCACCTGTTGAAGAGCACGTTGGGTCTCGGGATTATCGTAGTTCAGGTCCGGCTGATGAGAGTAGAATCGGTGCCAATAGTAGGCGCCGGCCGTAGAGTCCCAGGTCCAGTTGGAGGATTCAAAGTCCTTGAAGATGATGCGAGCGCCGCTGTAACGTTCCGGGTTGTCGCTCCAGACGTAGAAATCGCGGGAACGGCTGCCCGGCGCCGCCGTGCGGGCGCGCTGAAACCAGGGGTGCTGGTCAGATGTGTGATTGAGCACCAGCTCGGTGATCACGCGCAGACCTCTGCGGTGCGCCTCCCTGAGGAACGCCTGGAAGTCGCGAAGCGTGCCGTAAGCGGGATGGACGCCGGAGTAGTCTGAGATATCGTAACCATCGTCCCTGAGGGGCGACGGGTAGAACGGCAGGAGCCAGAGGGCAGTGACCCCAAGGTCCTGAAGGTAGTCCAGCTTCTGCATCAAGCCGCGAAAGTCGCCGACGCCGTCGTTGTTGCTGTCGTAGAAAGCGCGGACGTGTAGCTGGTAGATGATGGCGTCCTTGTACCAGCGGCCTTCCGACGTCGAGATGGGGAGGTCGTCTCTGGGGATCACGCCGTCGGCTCCTTCACCGCGACAGCGTTGCCCCGCAGCTGGAAAATCGCGGCCGACGATTCCTTTGGGTCGAGCGTGATCAAATGTCGCGGGCCCCGCCAGCTCATCGTGACGCCGTTCAGGGCGTCCCGAACGGAATACGGCCGGCGGGGGTCGATCCCCCACTCCTTAAGCGGCAACTCAACGACGGCCGAACGCACACGACGAAGGTCCAAGCTTATCACGGTAACGATGACGTTCTCGGAATTCGCCGTGCGTTTGCTATAGCAGATGACGCGCTCATCGTCGACGGTGTGAAAGCGGAGGCTGTCGTTGTTCTGTAGAGCCGGGTTCGCCTGGCGGATGGCGTTTACCTGCGTGATAATCTCTCTCAGACTATCCCGCCGCCCAATATCCCAGCGCTTCACCTCGTACTTCTCGGAGTTCAGGTACTCTTCGCTGCCGAAGCCGGCGACCGCCGCCGCCCCACCGGCCACGGGCATGTGCTCGCCGAGCTCGAAGGCGGGGCCGTAGATCCCGTAGCTGGCGCTGAGAGTGGCCGCCAACACAAGGCGGACGATGAACGCCCGGCGCCCTCCAGACACGAGATATTCCGTGAGGATGTCGGGCGTGTTCGGCCACGCATTTGGCCGGAAGTAATCCTTCAGAGGCGGCGTGTTCAGCGCGGTGAAATAGTCTGCGATCTCGACCTTCGTCGTCTTCCAGGCGAAGTAGGTGTACGACTGTGTGAACCCGCACTTGGCCAGCCGTTCCATGAGACGGGGCCGCGTGAAGGCTTCCGCAAGGAAGATGGCGTCGGGGTACTCGCGCTTCACCTCGGCGATGGTCCATTCCCAAAAGCGGAAGGGCTTGGTGTGAGGATTGTCTACGCGGAAGATGCGGACCCCCTCCTTGGCCCAGAAGATGAAGATGCTCTTCAGCTCCTCCCACAGCGCCTGCCAGTCCTTCGTCTCGAAGTCGAAGGGATAGATATCTTCGTACTTTTTCGGCGGGTTCTCAGCGTACTGAATGCCGCCGTCCGGCCTGCGCTTGAACCACTGGGGGTGTTCCTTGACGTACGGATGGTCCGGCGAGCACTGGAAGGCGATGTCAAGCGCGACATCGAGCCCTTGGTCCCCGGCGCGGGCGACAAGATGCCGGAAATCCTCCAGCGTTCCGAGCTCCGCGTGAACGGACTTGTGTCCACCCTCCTCCGATCCGATGGCCCAGGGGCTTCCAGGCTCGTCCGGTTTCGCCGTAAGTGCGTTGTTCTTTCCCTTACGGTGTGTGCGGCCGATGGGATGGATGGGCGGCAGGTAGAGAACGTCGAAGCCCATGCCCGCTACGTATGGAAGTACGCTCTCGACATCCCGAAACGTCCCGTGCTGTCCGAGCTGGGACGCCCACGAGCGAGGGAACAGCTCATACCAGGAGCTGAACAACGCCCTGGGTGGGTCGACCGTGAGCGGGAGGTCGCGTTCGTAGCGGGTAGCCCGGCTGCGGTCCGGATAGCGGTCCATGAGCGCCGCCAGTTGATCGCCTAGCGCGATACGAACGCGCTCGCCGGGCCGCTGGCCAGCGGCAAGCTGCGACGCGGCCCTGGTCAGGCGGTCCGCGCCGGTGCCGGAAGCGCGCGCCGCGGCCTCGCGGACGAGCGCGGCGCCGACCTGAAGCTCGACGGAGACGTCGAGGCGAGCCTCGACTTTGCGCGCCAGCGCGCGGCGCCACGTCTCGAACTGGTTGATCCAGGCTTCGAGCGTGTAGCAGTAAGTCCCGAGTTCTGTCACGACGAACTCGGCACGCTGGTGGTCCTCGCCGTCTTGCTGCATCGGAGTTTCGGTCCACTCTACGTCGCCCTCCCGGCGGTGGAGCAGAACAGCAGAGACGATAGGTTCGTATTCGGCAAAGACGTCAGTCTCAACCACGAAGCGTTGCCCCAGAATAGCTTTCGCGGGAAACCGGCCGCCATCGATTTCCGGGCGCACGCCGTCGATCACGACACGACGTCGCAATTCCTCGGCCTGTGAGGCCGATTGTGACTCTTGCTCGACGCCGACGGTATACGCCCCATCGGCGACGGGACTCAACCGGCCCTTTGATTCAGCGGGCGACGTGGAAGAACGGCGGGGGGAGATACTCTGACGCACTACCTCAGCTTCACCCTTGGTCCTCAGGGCGGTCGATCTGCGCCTTTTGAAGACGGCCCGAATAGTCGATGTACACGGTCTTCCATTCGCTATAGGAGTCCAGCGCGGCCTGGCCGGCCTCCCGGTGGCCGTTGCCGGTGCCCCGCGTGCCACCAAAGGGCAAGTGCACCTCGGCGCCAATCGTGCCTGCATTGATGTAGACGATGCCGCTGTTCATCCGTTCCATAGCCTTAAACGCTGTGCTGATGTCCCTGGTATACACCGAGGAGGAAAGACCGTACTGCACGCCGTTGTTAATCTCGACGGCCTGTTCGAGGTCCGAGCACCTGATGACGTCCGTCACTGGGCCGAAGATCTCTTCCTGCGCGATGCGCATCTGTGGCCGCACGTCCGTGAACACCGTCGGCTGGAAGAAGTATCCGTTGTCCAGCCCATCACCGGCAGCTCGCGACCCGCCGCAGGCAATTGCTGCGCCCTCGTCACGGCCGATTTCCATGTAGCGCTCGATCTTGTCGAGGGCAGGCTGGTTGACGACGGGGCCGACGTCCGTTGACGCTTCGAGGCCGTTCCCCAGTCGCAGCGCTCTCGCGCGCCCGGCAAGTTGATCCGTAAAGGTAGACGCCACGCGCTCGTGGACGATCATGCGACTGGCGGCCGTGCAGCGCTGGCCGCTCGTGCCGAAAGCGCTCCAGACGGCGCCTTCAAGCGCAAGGTCGAGGTCGGCGTCGTCGAGGACGATGATCGCGTTCTTGCCGCCCATCTCCAGGTGCAGGCGCTTGTTGTAGCGCCCGCAGTAGGCGGCGATCTCTCGGCCCACCTCGAGTGAGCCCGTAAAGGAGACCATGCCGATGCGCGGTTCCTCGACGATGGCCGCGCCCGCCTGGTCGCCGCCGAAAACGAGGTTGACTACGCCCGGCGGCAGGCCTGCTTCCTCCAGAATGCGGACGAGGTTGTAGGCGCTGAGCGGCGAGAAGGGCGATGGCTTGAAGACGGCCGTATTGCCGGTGACGATCGCCGGCATGAGCTTCCAGCAGGGGATGGCTACGGGGAAGTTCCAGGGCGTGATCGCAGCGACGACGCCGTGGGGCTGGCGGACGGTCATGTTGAATTTGTTCGGTAGTTCTGACGGAGTCGTCTGACCCCACATACGCCGCCCCTCACCGGCGACGTAGTACGTCATGTCGATGCCTTCCTGGACGTCGCCGCGGGCTTCCTTGAGCACTTTCCCCATCTCGATGGTAACGTCGCGGGACAGCTCTTCTTTGCGGGCGGCCATGATCTCCGCGGCGCGAAAGAGGATTTCCGCGCGGCGGGGCGCGGGGACGAAGCGCCAGGTGCAGTACGCCTTTGCCGCGGCTTCTACCGCGGCGGCCACGTCTTCGGGCGCTGAGTCCGGGAAAGAGCAGATCGTCTCTCCCGTGGCGGGGTTCTCGCGCTCCAGCCACACGTCGCTCTTCGGCTCGATCCAGCGACCGTTGATGTAGTTCTGATACGTCTCAGGCACGTGGTTGCTCCACGTCCATGATAACGCCTTACGGGTTTCGCGAGGCATGCCGCCGGAATATGGAAAGATTACCCCAATAGACAGCGCGGCACGCCAGCAGGCACACTGGAACTCCGGGTGCGATGAGGCGGCGACTCTTATGGTGGATTGCGAGCACCGCAGTTCTGATTGCGGTCATCTTCTCCTTTGCTCTGGTCTATCCTGCTGTCTTCCCCAAGCCGCTCGCTCAGCCGGAATTCAGTCTGGACCCGGCTGAGGGCAAAGTCTGGGTCAACTCACAGATAGTAGTGGACGTACGCGGATACCTCTCCGTAGAAGAAGCGGTCAAGGCGCTGAGATTTGATCCTCCTGTCACACTCGACCGGAAGGACGTTCAGGTCGAGCACATCGCGCGGCTTCCGGGGCACGAACTGTTCCCCTGGGCGACGACCAGAATCACGATCAACGCGAGCCGCGGCGCTCTGTTCGCCGCGGGCACGCAGTACACACTGGAGTTAAAGGACCGCGTCGCCTCGTTCGAGACGATAACGCTGCCGGCGGTCGTATCCGTGTACGCGGACGGCGAAGCCGCGGGAGAGCTGCAGAACGTGCGAACCTCACGCGACATAGTGATCGTGTTCAACGAGAGTGTGACGTGGGATGACAGCCTGCTGCAGATAGAGCCTCCGATTGAGGCGACGACAGCGATCGAGACCGGCCCCGGCGGCGCGACGGCTGTGCGGATTAGACCACCGGGGCGATGGGAAAACTCTACGCGGTACACGATCAGGATCGACGGCGCAGTCGAGGACCTGTACGGGCACACCGGAGACGTCGCGTTCGCGACGGAGTTCGTGACGTGGGCGCAGCCAAGGGTAACGGCAGCGGCGCCTCAGGGCGAGAGCCAGCCAGTGGAATCCGCGATTCAGGTCGACTTCGAGAGGGACGTGGACCGGGCGACGGTCGAAGAAGCGTTCCGGATCGAGCCGGCCGTGGGCGGGGCGTTCGAGTGGCAGAGCGAGCGGCTGTTCGTCTGGCGGCCGCAGGGATTACAGCACTCGACCACGTACAAGCTCTCGGTCACGGGTAGGGCGGTGGGCGGGGATGCGATCGTCCCACTGGAGTGGGGCTTCCGGACGCAAGACCCGCCGGTGTTCGTCGAGATCAAGGGCCGGGATCACGCCCCAACGGTGCTGGAGGCGATACCGAGCGGCGGTCTCGGCAGCTACGCACTTCAGTGGAACACTGGAGAGACTGACCGAAAGATACTGTTCCCCGGCGAAGGCACCCAGCCGCATCACGTGGAAGTCACCGTGCGGAGCGGCGACAGGACGGCGACGAAAGCGATCCAGGTCGCACCGGCGCCGGACGACGGATTTACGCCCGTGGGCTGCCCGGCCGGCTGGGAGCTGATCGAGGTCAGCGTCTGCTACCGGGCGGAGGAGATCCCGGGTCCGGTACGAACGTTTGCGACGAGGGTAGACCTGAGGGACCCTAACCTCCAGACGCGATCGGTGCCGGCAGGTGAAGTCCTGGGCGCCTCACGGCCGGCCAGCAAAGACGCGCAGGCCAACAAGTCAGTCGTTGCTGTTAACGGGGATTTCTTCTACTCGGCGGACCGGGGATCCTATGCGCTGGGACCACTGGTCTGGGGAGGGAACTTCGTTTACGCGCCGGCGTCGCCGGAGGTCGTGCTCGCGCTGGGCCGCGACCGCAGCGCCTGGGTGGGGCCGTCAGCGGAGCTTCGCTTCGCCTTACAGTCGGCTGATGGCAGCGCTTTGGGTCTCCAGGGCGTCAACGACATCCCGAGGGAGGACGCGGCCAGCCTGTTCAACGCCTACTGGGGACCGGACCTGACGCTGGGAACCGAGGGCTGCTTCGCGATCTTCACACCATCGGACCTAAGCGCACGTGTGGCTGACTCCTTCGGTTGCGGCCCCCTGACGGGCGTATCGCTTCCGGCTGGAGCGTTCGCGATCGTGGGCCGAGGCGCCGCCGCCGAGTGGATGCTGGCTCAAAATGCCAACCCGCTGACGGTGGTCCATTCGTTCCCGTTGGAGGGCATGAACTTCATGGTAGGCGGTTCGCATGTCCTTATCCAAAACGGGACTCCACCGGTGATCAACGCGGATAGGCGCAACCCGCGCACGGCCATCGGCGTGGACGCGGGCGGGTTCCTCTACCTGCTGGTGGTGGACGGCCGCAGCGAGCAGTCGCTGGGGATGACGCTACTGGAGCTGCAGGCTTACGTGGCAGGGATGGGGCTGACGAACGCGATCAACCTGGACGGCGGCGGCAGCAGCACGCTGGTCCTGGGCGGCTCGGTGATGAACAAGCCATCGGACGGGCGGGAGCGGCTGGTGCCCAGCGTGGTCGAGGTCGGGGTGCCTAAGCCGTCCTGCGCGCACGCGTTCGTGCGCTGCTAAGGGAGAGCCCTCAGCGCCAGCCCCTCTCCTCCGACCGGACACGTCTTCCGTGCGCGGTTGGGATCCCGAATTGACATGCGGGCATGCCCTCGTACAGGATGAGAGCACTCGCGCATTTAGCCGTTTGAGGGGGCGTTTCTGTTGCTTTGCGTTTCCTGCGGACAGGAGAATCGAGAGGGGCGCCGCTTCTGCGTCCAGTGCGGGGCGTCACTGATGCTCGTCTGTCCTTCGTGCGGCTCTCCCGCTGAACCCGATGAGCGGTTCTGTGGCGACTGTGGCAGGCCGCTGACCGATGAGCCGTCGCCCGCGCCCGTACCCACTCCCACGCCCGCCCCGGCGCACGCTCTCCCACCTTCGTTCGCCAATGGCCGCTACAGCGTTCAGCGCTTCCTCGGCGAGGGCGGCCGCAAGCGCGTCTACCT
>CAYZLC010000027.1:0-14557 GCA_964479365.1 uncultured Dehalococcoidia bacterium | reverse complement strand
GTGCATCCGCGTCGAGTGGCGGGACCGGCTCGACATGCTGCGGTTCGGCATCGCGGCGGTGCCCGACCCCAACCAGGCGCCGGGCACGCCCTCCAAGAATCCGAACCGGGCGGGCTACCGTTTGGCGACTTTGCCCTTCCTTTATCTCCGGGCTGGTCAGCAATCACTAGCGGAAGACGAATACGCGGAAGTGCTCGCGAAAGATCCAACCAACTGGAAAGCGTTACTCACAACCCAACTGCTCGCCGCGAACCGGGCATGGCACGAAAAAGGATTCATCGGGTTAGGTTTCACGTGTGCGTACTGCGGGGAAAAGCAAGGTCGGATGGTGAAGGACTTCGACACCTTGACGCGCTTGGAACATGACGCCTATTTCCATCGGGTGTGTCCGTTGTGCGGGAAACGGTCGGAATTTTCGGTGTTGCCCGAATGAAGAATTTAATTAAAAGATGGGAGCCACAATCTAAAAGGAAAGCATTTGTAGCCCCTGATTTTTTACACGTGGAATGCTTGTTTTGTAAATCCGCTTCGTATGTAAACAGCCTGACAGGATTAAAAATGTTCTATAGCTTGCACGGGGCGTGCGGGAAACGGCCGAAATGAACGATGTTCGTGTCGGACACGTTAGGTTTAAAAACCCGGAATTCCTGACATGAGTAACATTTGCACAATTTGTGAAAAACGCTTCGAGAGCCCGGATTTAAAGGGTAATCATCACTTTAAACCTTTGGGAAGTGGTGACGTTCAAATTGAACCAAAGGAATTTATGGAGATAGGAGTAGAGACAAAACATGACAGACAATCCAAAACCCGGTCCGACACGGCCGGACGAACAGTTGGTGGTTTTCAGCAAGGGAACCCTAGGACTTCCCGCCGCAATTCAAAAGGCAATCGAGCGTCAAGGGTTGCGGACACTGGAGAAAGCGGGAGTGGCCCCGACGTGGAAGCCGACCAAACCCAGCGAGTATTTGGTTGGTGATGTGTTGGCGGTCCGGCCGGATGTTGGCGAGTTTGGGGGAACGGTGGTTGTGATCAACACCCCGGAAGGTCCTCAAAGCGTCTGGTTGGGCGCGGACTTGAAAACAAAGATGTCGGATGTCCGTGTCGGGCAAGTCTATTGCATCGTGTACGACGGCATCCTCACGAAGAAAGACAATCCGAAGTTGAAAAACGACATGCGCTTGTATAAGGTAGTCGAGATTTTGCCTCCGGAAAAGTAAGAGACAAGATGAGGAAAGGCGGTTGGGTCTTTGCCATCGAAGAAAAAGCCATCTACGGCGTTATCTCGCCGTCTTTCCAAGTCCCTCAAAAAACATCATGCCCGCGCCCGTCAGATTCACAAGAAACAACCGTTGTTGTCCTATCAGGAAGCACGGCACGTGGACGCGGAGACGCTTATCGAAACGGTACGCCGGGGGACTCGTCGCACCGTTCAAATATGGCGGCAGTATCGAGAATTGCCGTCGCGGTTCAAGAAAGTGAAGCGGGGTTTGGAGCGGGAGGCGTTGGGGGTCCAGGTTTGGGATGAACGGACAAAGCGGCGGTATCTCGAAGGGCATTGGATTGACCGTAAAGGCATGGCCCGTGTTGAGGCGTCCTATACCTATTGGGGGTTGGTGGACCGGATTGCCCGCATGTTTGAGTTACCGATGATGCAAGCGCGGGAATTATTAACCCGAGTGCGGGCGGAAATGGAAGCGGTAGCCCGGCGGGCGAAAGCGATGGGCACGAATTTCTCGGGCCGGGTGAAAATGCGGACGCGGGACGCGGCGTGGGTGTTGGAAAACTCGGACCGGTATCCGAAGATTCGGATGGAGTTTGGGATATGACTGAACTTTTAATGTGGCTTGGCGGTTTTCTTGTGGGATACGGATTTCGCATGATGATTGCTAACCCACAAGGGCCGCGTCGGCGGAAACGCATGTGACGGGTCTTGACACAGAGACTCATCGTGGCCGCGTCGTCTTGATTGCCACGCCAACGGATCACCTTGAATTGTGGCGCTACCGGAACTTCGAACAATGGCCCGCACTCGTCGAATGGCTACGCTCGCACGATACGCGGTTCGTGTGCTGGAACGCCGACTTCGACATCCAAGCGATGCTGAAATTATTGCCACGGGATACGAATGAGACCTTGTTCCGGTTCACCCGTGTGGACTATGGCCGGTACCGGCTGCGGTTCGTTCCGGGAAAGTTTTTCATGTTGGGAGTGAAACCGAATGCGAAAAGCAAAACGAGTGAAACCCTGTTCACCGTCTATGACCTTATGCAGTTTTACTCAACGTCTCTACAGCGAGCTTCTGAGAAGGTGTTACAGAGACGCAAAACTGATCCGGGCGTTCGATGGGAAAAACTCAACGAGGTTTTACGGAAAGGTGGACCTCGGGCTGGTCGAATTCGCGATTACTGTCGAAATGACGCCCTGCTTGTCGAAGACATTTATAAAAAGTCTCATGAGCAATTCGCCCAAGCAGGCATAGATTTTTCAAAACCCGTTTCCTGCGCCTCGGTCGCGATGCAGAAATTTTCGGGAGCCATGCGGCACAGGGTTCCACGGAGCATAAACAACATCTTCGAGAAAACTTATCGCGGTGGGCGCATCGAATGCCTGAAGCTGGGCTACTTCCCTAAAGCATACCTGTACGATATTCATTCCGCTTACCCATCCGCCATGGCCGAACTGCCATCCACGAAGGGCGTGTGGTTGCCGGTGCCGAAAACCGGCCCGGACCCCTTCTGTAGTTACGCGGCAATCCGGGTTCAAATCAACGTTCCCCTGGACGCCTACCGTTGTCCGGTTCCCGTGTTGGGTGACACGCAATTGATGTATCCGCGCGGCGAATGGTCGCAATGGGTTGACCTGGAAACCTATCGTGTGTTGCAGGAACAGGGCATGGTTCAAAAACTCATCAAGGGTTGGCAGTTGATCGGGAAAGGTTACGAGGAACGGCCATTTAAAGAACTGGCATCGATGTATGAGGAGCGGCAACGGCATCCGGAGCAAAGCTGGGCGTTAAAGGTGATTATGAATTCGGTTTATGGCAAAGTCGCCCAGCGGATGAGGAAGTGGGTACGGACTTCGTTTGTCGGCGGGAACACGGGCGCGGAGTTTTGGAGAGGAGAGCTATGGAGAAAACGGGAAACCTGGACGAAGAGCACGAACTTTTGTTACGCCTCGGCGATCACGGCGAAAATCCGGAGGCGGTTATTTCAGGAAGTGGGTCCATCAAATGTTATTTTCTACGCGACGGATGGACTCATGTGTTCCAAGCCCGTGATACTGACCCCTTCCGGTTCTCAGCTTGGAGCATGGTCGGAAGCGGAGGAAGTTCGGGATCTCGTCGTAGTGGGAAGCGGGGTCTACACGTACAAACAGATGGACGGAGCCGTAAGGACAAAGGTAAGAGGGTTTGAAGTCGGCTTGAATCTTTATGAGCTATTGGACCGTCGCCGTCGCATCCTGACCTTGACGGTCAAGCGCAACTGGACCCTCGCTCAAGTCATGCGTCAGCACAAGTATCCGATGTTCAATGAGCTTGTGGACGTTCCCCGTTACCTGGACGTATGCTTTGACCGGAAGCGTATCTGGGAGTCGGACCGGGTTGGCCGGGATTTGTTGTTTCGGAGTTTTGACTCGAAGCCGTGGATTCATTATCCGGGGGTAACCTACAATGAGTTTGATTAAAGTGTTGTTTGGGATTCTGATTTTTGCCGTTTCCTCATTCTCGAACGTCGTCAAACTCGCATGGGACAAGAACACCGAAGTCGATATCGCGGGCTACAACGTTTATCGTTCCACGGTGCCGGGAGTCTACGGAGCGAAGTTGAACCCTTCCTTGATCCCTCACCCGGCCGCTGGCGTGACGGTGCTCTTCACGGACACAACGCCCGCCAACGTGACCTATTACTACGTCGTCCGGGCCATCAATCAGGCCATGCTTGAATCTGCGAATTCCAATGAAGTCGCCGCGAACCCGTTACCGCCGGGGGCTCCGACCCGCCTGTCGATTACGGCTCTGACCACGGTCAACCTATTTGTCGATAGCAACAAAGTGGCGTCGTCCCCCATTGAACGCGCGTTGCAATACACGTTGATCGTTCCCCGGCAAACCCCACCGCGTGAGGTTCAACGGCGGTTAGAGGTAACGGTGGAATGAAGAAGTCCCGGAACGAATTGCTTTGGTTGTTCGTCACGTTTCTGAAAGTGGAGCAACCGTCTCTCGATTGGATCATGTGCACGCGGTTCTATGTCGATGGAAACCTGGACCGTAAACTAGAACGTCAATTTTTAAAATGGGTGAAACATCATGCCTAAGGAACGCACGCGCAAAATCATCACGGAGGAAACGATTCCCGTTGGTGACGGCGGGGACGCGCCTCCCAATGACGACGACTTGACCGAATTCATGAAGGGGTTCGGGGCGGACGCCGTCGATATCAAAATTTACCGTGTCGTTGGCGGGCGTCAGAAGTGGGTGACAACGGTATCGGACCCGAAAGCGATCACGGAAGAAGAATTGATCGATGCTTACGGTCCGGGCCGGTATTTGATCCGGGCCAAGGACAAGAACGGAAAATGGTTGCCGTCCCGTTCATTCGAGATTGAAGGGGCCACGGCTCAACCCAACGGGCCGGGTCCGGGGTTCGCCTATGCGTCACAAAACATGGATGGGATGGAACGCATTTTCGCCGTCATGCAAGAAAGCTCCCAGCGTACCCATGAAATGCTGTTGGCGATGATTACCAACATGGGTAGAGGGAATGCCTCCACGTTCGATCCAACAGCGGCCATGACCGCGATGATAACGGGCTTGGCGTCCATCAAGCAGTTGACGGCGGGAACGGTGGAGAAAGATCCCTTGGATCAAGTCTCGAAAATCCTGGAAATCGCGGAACGGGTTGGTGGGAACGGCGGACCGAAGGGGACCCTGGAAAGCGTGCTGGACATGGCGAAGGATGCGCTGCCGATGATTTTGAAAGCGCGGGGGCTCATGCCCGCCGCGGCGGACTTGGAGGAAATCCCGACCCCTCCGGAGAAAATCGTGCCCGTGGCTCTCCCGGCTCCCAAGGTGGAAGCGTCTCAACTAGCCGTTTCCCCGGATGAAGTCCGCGCCTTATGGTTGAAAATCGAGAAAGCGGCCAGACTCGACATGGACCCGGACGGGCTCGCGGCCAGCATCCTGGATTTCGAGCAATTGGGGGATATCGCTGCGGCGGTGATTGTTGAAACGATTGCTTCATCTGAAAACGTCGTCGAATGGTGGAAGAAAACGGGTCCGGTTCCGGACGCCATTCGGGGATGGTTTGAACGGTTCTATTTCGCGGTACGGGAATTAGTGAAGGAACCCGAACTGGAAACCCCGTCTTTTCCTGTGACGGATGTTCCTATGGCTGAGGAGAAAAAATCATGAACCCCATTGAATCCCGTCCCATCCGCAACGGTCCCGCCGGTATCCGCGACACCCTTCAAATGATTCATCAAATGGCGTTGGCCGGTTCCCGTCTCGTCTACGTCCAGCGGTTCATTCTCACCATTCCGATGCACCAATGGGACGGGGTGCTTCGCCAATATTGGGACTATCAAGAGGAAGACATCGAAACGCTCCGGAGTGTTCGGCTCCAAGTCGATTCTTTGATGAAGCAAGGCAAGCTCATCGGCGATTGTGACGACGCGGCGATTGTCGCGGGAGCGTGCTGCGCGGCCTCGCATCTTCCCTTTCAAATTGTTGCGGTCCGTCCGCCCAACGCTGTCGAATTCAACCACGTGTTTGTGGAAACACTCACCGCGTTTCCGGTACGCCTGGACCCCACCGCGCCTGTCTACGCCGACTATTCGAATTGGGAAAGGATGGTGTACCCATGATTTGCCTTACAAGGTTGGAGTATTTTGCTCTCATGGCGGGTTTGATTTTTGCGGGTTGGTGTTTTCGAACGGCAATGATCGAATTCAAGAAATGGTGGAAGATATGAGCGATCAATTTGTGTTGTCCCTCTACCTGGAACGCATCCAACCGAAGATCACCGAAATCATGGACACCGTAGAACTAGGAAGCTTCGAAACGGAAGCCGAAGCCCGTGATGCCCTGGAATTGATTCTCGAAGCGGCGGACATGGAAGCGGTTGATGAAGATGCCGACGTGGATGCAGATTGAAAAATCGTTGACACCCCGCTCCCAAGTGCTGTAAATCTTTCCTGTCTCTACAACGGCCCGTCTTGAATCACCGTGCCGTATTGAGAAAGCCCCCAAAGGTCCAACCGCCTAACGGGGCTTTTCTTTCGAAAGTTCCCGTCAAACGAGTTTGAGAACCGTGACGGGAGCTTTCCTCGTTTGGCGGGGACTTTCCTTTATTCAAAGGAAAGCGCATGCTACGCGGTTTTTGGAACGATCTTTGGGATACCGCCCGCACTGAATCTGCCGAAGTCCTTCAGGACAAAATCAACACTCAATATGGCTCCGATCACATCACCGCGCAAAATGCGGCGGTCCAGGATATGGGATTGGCGCTCACCCGCTTTCACGCCTCCGGCCAAACATCCGACGATGCCTATATGGCCGTCGAAAATCAAATCCTCGCCATTGCCCGCAACTTTGCCGCGTACGCCCAGACGTTTAATACCGAACGCGCCATTCGTGGAGCTTCGGAAGTGACGGCCCTCGCCAAACAGATTGTGTCTGACCTTGAAGCGGAACGCATGGGTACCGCGCGGTGGGGAGGGATCGGTGGAGCGTTATCGTCGATTCCGGAGTGGGTGTTGCCCGTGGGGATCGTGGCGGGCGCGATTTATTTCCTGACCCCGAAGCGGAAACGCCGATGAGTGATCTTTGGAATATGTACGGCGGGGAACCATGGTTGGACAATCCTCAGGTCTATTTATTCAATCGCAAAAAGCGTAAGACAAAAGTTCACAGGAAAGGACGAAAAGCAATGGCGCGACGTAAACGACGGACGGTACGGCGGCGAGGATATCGGAAGGCAGCACCCCGCGTTCGGCGGAGAGTGTATCGGAGAAAGCGGCGGGCCGTGATGCGCTCGAACCCTCCCCGGCATTATCGGCGACGGCGAGCGGTGTCCCGTGGGCGGCGGCGGTACCGGCGGAACCCCGGCCTCGGTCTGGCGGGAATCAACCTTATGGAATTGCTGAAAGGCGCGGGCGCGGTGATTATCTCGCCGATGATCGAAAAGCAGTTGTTGCCGTTGCTCCCCATTTCCATCACGTCAACCTCGTACGGCCGTTGGGCCGTGAAGCTGGGTGCGGCGCTGGCGACGTGGTACGCGGCAAAGGCAGCGTTTGGACGACGGTCGGCTGATGTGGTTGCTATCGCGCTGGGTTCCACCTTGGTCGCAGACGCGGTTCAGGAATTCATGCCGACCTTGGGATTGACCGCCTACGCGCCCGCTGGCATGCGGGCCTACTCGCGTGGCGGGCTACGCGGCAATCTGGGTCTCGTCATGCCGGGACAGGTCACGCGTCGGGGTATGGGCTTGTACGGAAATTTGGGACCGAATTCACTCACACGGATGGGAGCCTTGACGAACACGGGAGTGTTCGCGCCTCCCTTCTAAACCGTTAACCGTTAACTCAGGAATTCTTCCCCACGCGGGCGGAAAGGACTTGAACCAATGTCTTACAAATTGATCTCCGGGGTTGAAATCCCCGATGAATGGGCGGCGTATTCAACCCAGCAAAATGCCGAGTTTGAAATCATCCATCGTCCGATCTGGGATACCCAGACCTACACGGACGCGACAACCCTCAGCATCAACTTTTTCCAGACACCACAGGCGAATCAGGGACTCGGAAACGAAACTTTCCCGCTGAAGAATTCCTACCTGTGCGCGGCCATCGGTGTGTATTTCAAGGATCAAGCGGAAAACAATGTTCCTGGAACAGATTTGACGGCGTGGGCGTCCGTCTTCAACAACCATGTGCTGCTCGCCAACACCGGCGTGTTGGACATCATTATCGGTAACAAAGAGTACGGGCCGTTTCCCTTGTGGAAACTCTCCCCCGGCGGAGGCGTATGGGGCATCGTCGGCGCAGCGGGAACGGCAACGGCAGCGGCTGTCGTCAACTATTCCCAATTGGGCATCCCGGACCCTCGCGCCTTGTTCAAGCTCGCCATCCCGTTGGTGATTCCCCAGAACACCCGAACGGTCATGACCATGAATTGGGCGGCAACGGTGAACTTAGCCGGAACTGACAATTCGGTGTTGTGCTTGACCCTGGACGGCAAGGAAGCACGGCCCCTTCAGTAAACCTTGGATGGGGGGCTTTCGATAACGGGAGCCCCCACCATGAAAGGACCCCATGAATATCGTTCAAGGTATTTTCTCAACCGCCAACCCCTTCCTCGCCCGGTGTTGGGAATTTTTCCAGTTGGGGCGGGTGACGCTGGTTCCTTATTCCTTTACGGCAGAGTGGAACCCCTTGGCCGCGTCCGCCGTTGGGGCTCAACCCACCACGGGCATGGTGATTGATCCCTCGATTGACTTCCTGTTGCTTCAAATGAACTTCGTCGCGTATCCCACCACGGGTTCCCAGACGACACCCCAAGCGAACCCGAACATGACCTTGAACATCACTGAAAAATCGGGCGCGAATGTGTTCACAGATACGGATCATCACGTTGCCCTGTGGACCGGCAACACGCAATCAGGAGCCCACGGCTACGATTTGCCGTTTCCCCGGCTCATCAAAGGCAACAATCAAATTCTGACGAAGCTGACCGATAACGGCGGTACGGCGACACGGTGTTGGTTGGGCTTTGAAGGCATCCGCGTCACCTACGTCAACGCTGACCGTACCGAAGTGTTTCCGTTTCTGACGTATTGATCCATGCCGTCGCTGTTTCCATCGGTCACGTCCCGGCGGGATCTCATTTGGGTGCCCACGTCGGCAAATATCATCGTGCCCATCAACACGGGCGTGAATTTACTCATACCGCTGGCTCCCATCGGTGCGTTAGCGCAAAAGGTAACCCTCGTCGCGGACCGTGCCAATGGAACCGCTGTCTACATCGGGCCACGAACCATGACCCTTGCGGCGGGCGCAACGACTCAACCCAACGTCGCCTTTTTCCAGTTGGATGCCGGTATGCGTTGCCAGATCGAAGTCGATGATCCCTTCCGGGAGTCCTTCGACATGGGATATTTTTTCGCGATTCAAAATAGCGCAACGGTCACGTGCGCCCTGTTCTTTACACTCTGGGAAGCGAGACCCCATTGATCCGCGTTCGCATCGAAGGCTCATCTGTTCCTGTATCTCAGGCGACACTCGTTCGTCTCGCCCCACTCAACACCGTGATCGGTCCGACGGAATTTCTAGGGTTGGCCGGAACCCCGACGTTGATTGCCAACTTGACGTCAGCGACGGAGCCACAATCGGCCGTGACCATTGAGAACCGATCTCCATTTACCATCTTTTGGTGCTACGGGGTTTCGGCAACCGTGACGCCCACGCTGACAACCGCCAACGGGATTGATCTCGCGGCGGGGAGCTATCTGACGTTGGATGCCATCGGGGCCATGGCGGTCTGGCAGATTACCGGAACGACGCAAACGGCGGGCAATGGAACCCGCGTGACGGGCGGGTATCGCGTATGAGCGCACTAACACAATCCCAACTCCTCACGATCAACGTCACCTTCGGCCCGACCGAAGCTCTCGCGCTGAATGGGACACCCACCATGATCGCTCAATGTATTTCCTCCGTGGATGTTCACGGAAAAATCATTTTGAACAATCGGGCATCCTTCTCCGTGTTTTGGTGTCTGACGACTTCCACCACCGTCACCCCAACACTTACCACTGCCAACGGTATCGAACTTCCCGCCGCCAGCTACGTCACACTGGACGAAGTTGGCGGTATGGCCCTCTGGCAAATTTCAGGCACCACACAAAGCGCGGGTTCCGGAACGCGGGTGACGGGCGGATACCGGGTCTAGTGAGCGACATCACCGTTGTCAATCCGTTGGCCCGGTTCACACGAATCGGAGTAGGTGAAGCGGTAGATCCCTCCATTGTGGTTGTAGTCACTCAGCCTTCAACGGGAGTGATCGG
Source organism: uncultured Dehalococcoidia bacterium (assembly GCA_964479365.1). Lineage (GTDB taxonomy): Bacteria > Chloroflexota > Dehalococcoidia > SM23-28-2 > RBG-16-64-32 > CF-163. The sequence continues at coordinate 4,493 of CAYZLC010000027.1, read as the reverse complement.
TCAGCGGATTCAAATGCCCACGGGAGCCCTTAACACCGCTTCCGCCCTTCGGGTCACGGGATACTCGCCCGCGATTGAATTCCTGGACAAAGACGCGGCTCAAAACTGGTACGTCGGCCTAGACGACGACGCTGGCAACCGTTTCGTCATTGGCCGGGGGTTCGGTCCAGGTCAAGGGATTCTGCCCAACATCACCATCTCCCCGATTTCCAATTGGGTCACCATCGGAAAACTGTTGAACGCCTACCCTTCGGAAACGGCGGCGGTGCTTTCCGTGGTATCCGGTACCGATCTCGCGCCCAACGACGCGATTGCATGGTTTCGGAGGGATCGTCAAGCGGATGATTCCCTCGGTGAATCGTTGATCCGGCATCAACACTTCGGCGGGTCCACCTTTGCGGGTCAACCGATTTTCGCCGGAATTTCGGCGCGGGGTTCCATCCAAACCCCAACCACCGTTCAATCCGGGGACCCGCTGTTGATTATCGACGGGCGCGGTTACGATGGAACCGTGGTTTCCGATACCGCGTCCCAAATGAAATTGCTCGCGGCTCAGGCATGGACCGCAACCAAACACGGCAGTGAAATTGATTTCTTCACCACGCCCCTGAATTCCATCACCCCGGCCAACCATTTCAGTATCAATTCCGAAGGGGACGTACAAATCCAACCCACGTCTCCCCGAGCAACCACCGCCGTCGCCGGGTTCCCCTTCATTCCCAGCTGCAACGGAACCCCAACGGGCGTTCCTACACTCGCCGGAAGCTCGATTCCCTTGATTTACGACACCGCGAACAACCGGTTGTATGCGTACAATGGGGCGTGGAAAGTGATCCAGGCATCATGAAACGGACGTTTATTCCGTTATCGAAAACCCAGCTTATTGGGTTTAATTATCTCGTTCAAGCGGAGAAAGATTTCCTCGCTCAGTGTCTGTTTGAAAACGCAACCCCGGACGAACGCGGTATTGAAAATTGGATTTTCAACGGGAAAGGGTTTACGGTTCCCTATTTGCTTCAAGACAACGTTGGGAAGGAAGACAAACCATGATTATCACCGTACCCGGCTACGATCTCCAAGAATGGTCGCTATGGAACCTGGACCCGGCGGGGAATCACTACATTGATCCCGATACCGGACAGTGGGAAATCATTGGCGGCGGTTTCAATTCCGCGATTGCCCACGGGGGGCCAACGCCGGATTGGACGATTCCCCAGAATGTTCAAGTCCTCAACACCTACATTGCCCAGCAACTGTTACTTGAAGCCATTGCGAGCGGCGATCAGTCTCTTATGGCCGAAGCCAGTGATGCCCAGATGATTGTACTTTCCGGGGAAACGTCGTTGTTTCCTCCTGAGTTTTTCCAACCGGGCGCCGTCAATGAACCGATTATCTCGGCCTACGTGACCCCTTCGTTGTTAAGAGCGGAACCCACGTCCGCGCTCCCTTTTCTCGAACCACAGCCCGTTCAACCCTCTCCGATTTCATTTCGTCCATCGGGCCGGGTTCGGTTGTATCTCGTCGAACCGGATGGGACCGTGGACACCGGCTTGTTGCCCTCCCGTTCCTATCCCGAGCTGATCAGCCTGGATCAATTATCGGACCCCAATGGGCCGCTGGCCGGGGTGAACCTGGACCCGATTGCCTTCGCCAACGTGGACGACGTGCGGTATTACGCTGCCACTCACGGAGAATCGCTACGCCGGGTTTACTCAAACGATGAAGTGCTGGCTTTAATGCAAGGCAGCTTACCGTTGGGGCGACTGGAAACCCCGGCCCTTCCCGGAGGAGCGGTTCCGGTAACGGCGGGCATCACGGGTTCGCCATTGGCGATGCTAGGACTCGCTTGGGGACTCTGGAAAGCGGTCAAGGGGTGACACCATGCCGGGGACTCCCTACGATGCCCTGTTCGCTCAATACGCTGCAATCCGGGGTATTCCACAAGCGCTCATCGAGGCGGTAGCTCGAACGGAGTCTAGCCTCCGTCCCAACATCATCACCCCTGAGCCGGGAGACCGGAATAGTTACGGGTTGTTTCAAATCCTGGACAGCACCGCCCGGGGGCTTGGCTTCCGGGGCGATTTTCAGGAACTTCTCAAACCCGAAATCAATACCCATTGGGCCACGTTGCTGATGCAGCAAATCATCACCCGGCAAGGGGGCTTGAACCTCAATAATTTCTATTCCGAATACAATTCCGGAAGCCCAACCCTCTGGCAGAAGTCCGAGCAAGTGTTCGAACACGTTCAAAACTTTTTAGCGTCGTATGCCAAGTCGGTTCCCCTTGCGGACGCTGGCGCGGCGGGGTTGCTCATTATCGCGATCGGATTATTGATCCGATACCTTAAACGGAAATGACATGAGCCTCGGTTACATCGCGATTGCCGCCCTCACCCCGCTGGAAATGGCGGCTGCGTACACGATCAACCCGATGTCGGCGGTTATGCTCATCCGCTGGCTTGGCGGGACCCGGCACACGGAAGACTTAGTGCAAGGGGTGTCTTTTCCGGGCTACGATGCCCAAGGCAACCCGATTGACGCGGAGGAGGTTTACCAGTATGCCGACATCGTTGCCAGCACTGGAATCGAGCATGCGACGGTCTCGCGACTCATCGAAGGGGGTGCGCCCATGATTGCCGCCAAAGACGCCTCGGGAACCAACATCGTGTTCACCACGGCGCGGGAATTGATTGACGCCCTCACACGGGAAGCCGCTTGGCCCTACCACACGGATGGGACCCCGTACAGCGTCCAATGGAATGGGACGGACTTCATCATGGATGGGAAGCCCGCCCAAGACTACTTCGGACCCGCCACGGGCATCGTGGACGCTATTTCCAACATTCCGTGGTACGTGTGGCTGGGGGTTGCTTATCTGGGGTACAGGGCGGTGAAGGGGTGAGTGTCAAATGGGCCGTGCTGACCGGACTTCTAGCCATGGCCTTGCAATTGTTCATCGCCGGGCAGTGGGTTGGCGATCTCCGGGCCGACGTGTCGAATATCAAGGAACGGTTGCAACGCATCGAAACCACGATTGACCAATGGAGGCGTTAAGATGAGTACCACCGATCAAGTCACCATCGCCGTGTTCCTTCTCTTACTCGTCTTGCCGTGGGAGGAACACGCCGACGTGAACCTGATTTACAACGGATCAACGAACGTTTAAATGGCACGCGAACTTACAAACCTCGAAGTCGAGCAATTCCTAGATCGCCATCCCGAACTGCGGGACATGATGGACCTTCGAGCGCGCGAACTGGTCTACCCTTCCGATGGACTCGCGGTCTTAGATCCATCGGGCCGGTACGTGCTCGTCTGGCAGGATTTCTCCCGAGTCTGGCACTTCATCGACTTGGCCGATATGACGTTGATGCAGACGATAGCCAACCAAGCGAACGCTCCGGCGTACGTGTCGGACCCGGAGTATCTGACGTTGATTCATGAACAGTTGGGGACCGCGGGAATGGGAATTGGAGCAACCGTCATTGCCGCCGCGCTCATCGTGGGGGCAGCGCTTCTGCTGAGGGGGAAACTATGAAATACGTTCTGTGGAATGAGGAAACAGGGGAAGTTAAAAGTTACGGCGGTATGACCCAACAACAAGCGCGACACCGCTTATCCGAAGATTTATACGTGTGGCGTCGCATCGCTGGAAAACAAAAGTTTCCTTGGCACATCCGGAAAGAGTCTTACAGCGTTCAGAAGAAACGCTACGCCAAACGCCCCGCCATGAACCCTCCCGCCCACACCCTTGGCCGTATCGTCGAAATCAGGTACGAACGCACCACCGGCCGGAAACCGGGATTCTACAAACACGTCTTCAAAAAAGGGTCCGGGGAATTGATTGCCGGGACGGATGCACGCGGCCGGAAAATCATCACCATTCGGAAACCATGAGCCTGATCTTCGTTCCATGCGCGGCCGCTGTGACAGCCGCGACCACCGCGTTCTCGGATAACTTCGTTCGGGCCGACAACGCTTTCAGCTTGGGAGACAACTGGCTTCAGTGCGAAGAACGCCTTGATGCCGGGGTTGGAGCGGATTTACGCGTTGGCATCGTGAGCAACAAACATGCGGATGTTGGACAATTCCGCCGCCATTTTCGGTTGTGATTCCATTATCGTTCCCGCCAAACTGGACGCCATCGCCATGGGAACAGCGCAGTTCGCCGAAGCCGTGATCGTCGCGGATAACTCCACTGCCGGTGTTGTCACCCGGTGCGGACTCGCCGTTGGACTTCGCGGTAGCCCTTACGCCGATCGTGCCGCCGCCGGTTCGGTTAACGGCTATATCCTCATGCTGGTTCGGGAAGCCCTCACCTTCAACACCAACCGCTGTATTGACGATACCGCTGGAAACAATCTCGTTACCGGGACTGTATTCGCCCTAGGGGATTTGCTCCGCATCGCGGTGACGTTCTCCTCCGCTTCCAACCTCATTCAAGTCTTTCGCAATGGCACCGAAGTCGTCAATACCACGGACGCCGACGCCAC
>CAYZLC010000026.1:8469-15044 GCA_964479365.1 uncultured Dehalococcoidia bacterium | reverse complement strand
CGTACATGGACTGGGGCAAGGACGAGCTGTTCCAGGTCATCCGCGGCGAAGGCGAATGCTCTGTTTAGTTGTCAGTTGTCAGTCATCAGTTGTCCGTTTGGTGGCTACCTTGCGGTCGTTTGAGCCTGCCTAGGAGGTAGTGAATGGTACGAGAAGCAACGAAGACGTACACGGAGGCGGACGCCGAACGGCTGAACGCCGAGCTGGCCAAGAAGTCCGCGGAAGAGATCGTTCGTTGGGCGGGGGAGACGTTTGGGCCGGCGATCAAGCTGGCGAGCAGCTTTGGGGCCGAGGACGTGGTCGTGATCGACATGGTGGCCAAGTTGGCGCCGCAGATGCGCGTCTTCACGCTGGATACGGGCCGGCTGAACGACGAGACCTACGAGGTAATGGACAGCGTCCGGTTCAAGTACACGGACATTCCTATCCAGGTGATGTTCCCGCAGCGCGAAGCGGTAGAGAGCCTTGTGCGCGAGAAGGGTTTCTTCTCCTTCCGCGAGAGCGTCGACAACCGGCGCGAGTGCTGCGGCGTCCGTAAGGTGGAGCCGCTGAAGCGGGCGCTTTCGGACGCCACCGCCTGGATGACCGGCCTGCGCAAGGACCAATCGGTGACACGCACGGACACGCCGGCGATCGAATGGGACGAGGGCAACTCGATGATCAAGGTCAACCCGCTCATCGAGTGGACGAATGATGACGTCTGGGCGTATATCAAGAAGCACAAGGTGCCCTACAACCGGCTGCACGATCAGGGCTTCCCGAGTATCGGCTGCGCGCCGTGCACGCGCGCGATCAAGCCGGGTGAGGACATCCGCGCGGGCCGCTGGTGGTGGGAGAACCCCGAGTACAAGGAGTGCGGCCTGCACCACTAGTAGCCAGGATCCAGGATCCAGGGTAGAGACGCCCCAACAACGGGGCGTCTCTCGTACAGAAGGACCGACCACTGAACGAATCCACCATCAAACACACGTACGATGCGCACGGCGGATCGCTCGTCGACTTGCTTGTCACCGGGCAGGAAGCCCAAGGCGTCCGACAACGCGCTGCGTCGCTCCCCCTCGTCCGCCTATCCGCGCGATCGCTCTCCGATCTCGAGCTGCTCGCCGTCGGTGGGTACAGCCCACTGATGGGCTTCATGACCGAGGCAGACTACCTCGGGGTCGTCGACGGTATGCACTTAGCCTCCGGCGTGCCCTGGCCGATGCCGATAACGCTTGCAGTCTCGGATGAAGAGGCCCGAGCGATCGATGAAGGCTCCGAGATCGCGCTCGGCGACGAGTCAGGCCGCGTGCTGGCTGTCATGCAGATCGCGCAGAAATTCGGGTACGACAAGCAGCTCGAAGCGCGGCAGGTTTATCGCACCGAGGACGAGGGTCATCCGGGCGTCGCCGCGGTCTACGCGCAAGGCGACGTGCTGCTGAGCGGACCCGTCCGGGTGCTCGAAATCCCCGGCCACGACGACTTTCAGCCCTCCCGCCTCACTCCCGCACAGACGCGCGCCGAGTTCGAGAGGCGCGGCTGGCGAACGGTGGTCGGCTTTCAGACACGAAATCCAGTCCACCGGGCGCACGAGTACATCCAGAAGTGCGCGCTTGAGATTGTGGACGGCCTGTTGCTGCACCCGTTGGTGGGTGAAACGAAATCGGACGATATTCCGGCGGACGTGCGGATGCAGTGCTACGAAGTGCTCATTGAGAACTACTACCCGCTTGACCGCGTGCTGCTGACGGTGAACCCGGCCGCCATGCGCTACGCCGGGCCCCGCGAAGCGATCTTTCACGCGCTCGTGCGGAAGAACTACGGCTGCACGCACTTCATCGTGGGCCGCGACCACGCCGGGGTCGGGTCGTACTATGGGACGTTCGACGCTCAGCGTATCTTCGACGAGTTCGCTCCGGGCGAGCTAGGCATAACGCCGCTGATGTTCGACAACACCTTCTTCTGCCGCAAATGCGACGAGATGGCGAGCGTCAAGACCTGCCCCCACGACGGGGACTCGCGCGTGACACTCTCCGGTACTCAAGTGCGGGAGATGCTGAAGGGCGGCGTGGCCCCTCCCGTCGAGTTTTCGAGGCCGGAGGTGGCGCGAATCCTGATCGAAGCGATGCAGGAGAGAGTAACGCCGCACCATGCAATCTAAGCCAGCGGAAGGCGCCGTTGAAGCGGTGCTCGAGGACGGGATATCCGGGGTGGCGTTGCGGAACAGAGCCAGGGTGGACGCGCGAGGGGTCGCTCACGCGCCCTGGCACACGGCGTTTACCGCCGGACGGACCGCCGCCTACAGTCTGACGGGTCTGTTCTTGTTCATCCTTGCCCTTCAGCTTCTGAAGAGCGGTGCTGGCGGTCTCAAGCCCGTACTGAACACGGTTTCGGCGGACGGGGTAGTCAACCTGCTCGGTTTTGGCTGGATCGGCGCGTACGGAGTGATGAGCGGCTCTCCGGTTGCCGCGATTTCGCTGAGCCTGTTCTCGGGAGGCACGATCTCCGATGTTGAGTCGTTCGCGATGATCAACGGATCCCGGCTGGGAGCGTCGTTCATTGTGCTTTTCGTTGGGTTTCTGCAGTACGTAATGCATCGTCGCACCGCGGACGGGCTGTTCATTGGAGTCGTGGCATTGCTCGTGGCGTTCACGCTCTGGCTGCCGGTTCTCCCCCTCGGCATCGTTGTCCTGGAGTCGGGCTGGTTCGATGACATCAGCGTGGGGACACCGGGCGGGCTCACGTCGTTCATCGATGTGGTCTACGACCCGATCGTCGAGGAGGCCGCAGACCTGTTCCCAACGATAATAATCTTCGGGCTCGGCATCGCCGTTCTGCTGACCGCCTTTACGATATTCGACCGCGCGCTTCCGAACCTGGAGCAGCCGAGCCTCCGCGTGGAGCGGATCAAAGAGTGGTTGCACCACCCGCTGGCGATGTTTGCCCTTGGGCTGGCGATCACCGCGATGACGCTGTCGGTCTCAATATCATTGACGCTCCTCATCCCGCTATCGCTCAAGAGTTACGTGCGTCGCGATAACATCATCCCGTATGTCATGGGTGCGAACATCTCGACGTGGGTGGATACGCTCGTGGCGGCGTTACTCCTGGAGAATCCCCGCGCGTTTACTATCGTATTCACAGAGATGGCCGTGGGGAGCTGTGTGTCACTGTTCGTTCTTCTTGTCCTATACAAGCCGTATTCCGCGATCATCCTGAGTGTCGCTCGGCAGGTGACACATACCCGCCGCGGCTTCGCGCTGTTTCTCGGCGCCATACTGCTTGTGCCGTTGGCGCTTCTCTTGGTCTGATGGACATACCCCCTACCCGTATGTTAGGATTGTTGATGGACTTACTCTACTTTGTGAGGACGCCCCGCTAGAATGAAGATCTCGACGAAGGGTGACTACGGCCTCCGCGCGCTCATCGAGCTGACGCATCACTTCGGTGAAGCGCGTCCGATCCAGAGCGGCGAGATCGCGTCTCGCCAGAAAATTCCCGAGTCGTATCTCGAGCAGCTGCTGACGACGCTGCGCCGCGCCGGTTTCATACGTAGCGTCCGCGGGCCGCAGGGCGGCCACGCCCTTATCAGAGAACCGTCGGCAGTGCGTGTCAGCGAGGTGATCGAGGCGCTCGAAGGCTCGATCATGCCCGTCGATTGCCTCGACGAAGGCAGCGCCTGCTCGCGTAACGGCGGCTGCGCGCAACGGGACATGTGGGCAGACGTGAGAGACGCTATCCTTGGCGTGCTGGACAAGATCACGATCGCTGATCTAGCGGAACGGGACCGCGCTCTCCAACCGACCGGCACGCGATACGCAATCTAGGGGACAACATGGGCACAAACAAGAAGATCGCAGACACCGTTCTCGACCTCATCGGTGGCACGCCGATGGTGCGGTTGAACCGCGTCGCTGCGCCCGGCTCTGCGGAGGTGCTCGGCAAGGTTGAGTCGATGAACCCGGCCGGCAGCGTCAAGGACCGCATCGCCCTCAACATGATCGAGGTCGCCGAACGGGAAGGCCGCCTCAAGCAGGGCGACACCATCGTCGAGCCGACGAGCGGCAACACCGGCATTGGCCTCGCCATGGTGGCTGCTGTGAAGGGCTACCGGTTGATCGTAACGATGCCGGAGGACATGAGCCTGGCGCGACGTGACCTGCTTGCCCGCTATGGAGCAGAGGTCATGCTAACACCGGCAATCGAAGGGATGACGGGAGCGGTTTACGCTGCGCAGGAGCTAGTCACAAGCCATCCGAACTACTTCATGCCACAGCAGTTCGAGAACCCGGCCAACCCGGACATACACCGACGCACGACGGCACTTGAGATACTCGAGGCTACGGAGGGCCGGTTCGATGCGCTCGTATTGGGCGTCGGCACGGGCGGCACTATCACCGGCGTGGGCGAGGTGATTCGGGGTAAGATTCCGGACCTCCTGATCGTCGCCGTGGAACCGGCGCGCTCTCCCGTGCTCCAGGGCGGTCGCGCGGGCGTTCACGCGATTCAGGGGATAGGCGCGAGCTTTGTGCCGGGCATCCTGAACCGCGAGATCTACAACGAGATCATGACCATCGGCGACGATGAGGCGATCGAGATGTCGCGTCGGCTATGCCGCGAAGAGGGTCTGCTCGTCGGGATATCGGCCGGCGCCAACGTGTTTGCCGCGCTCAAGATCGCGAAGCGACTCGGCGAGGGAAAGCGAGTCGTGACTGTACTGCCGGACACCGGCGAACGATATCTGACGATGGAGGCATGAAAATGTTAGCCGGGGAGAGAAACTTGATGGCCGTGACGGTGTATATACCGACCCCTTTTCGCCGCTTCGCGGGCAACCAAACCTACGTCATGGCCGAAGGAAACACCGTCGGCGACGTGCTGGACTCGCTCGGCAGCGCGTACCCTGCGCTGCGCCAAATGATCTACGACGACGCTGACGAGATCCCGGGCCACATCAACATTTACATCAATAGCCAGGAGATCCACTCGCTACAGGGCAAGAACACCCCGGTGAACGATGGCGATGAGATGGCGGTGATCCCCGCGATCGCCGGCGGGCAGGTCCTGACACCGGAACAGGTGAACCGCTACAGTCGGCACATCATCATGCCGCAAGTGGGGCCGGCGGGCCAGCGCAAGCTCATGGAGACGAAGGTGCTCATTGTGGGCGCCGGCGGTCTGGGCGGCCCGGCGGCGTTGTACCTGGCATTGGCGGGCGTAGGCACGATCGGCATCGTGGACTTCGATATAGTCGATCTGTCGAACCTGCAGCGGCAGGTGCTGCACCAGAATGACGATGTAGGGCGTAAGAAGACAGAGTCGGCGAAAGAGACGCTGCTCTCCTACAACCCGGACGTCAACGTGATCATCCATAACACCCCGATCACCTCAGACAACGCTATGGAGATCATCCCGCAATACGACATGGTTGTGAACGGGGCCGACAACTTCACGACGCGCTACCTCGTGAACGACGCTTGCTACTTCGCGGGCAAGACGCTCGTGGACGGCAGCATTCTGCTGTTCGACGGTCAGGCGACGGTCTTCGTGCCGGGGAACGGCTGCTATCGCTGCCTCTTCCCGGCGCCGCCACCGCCCGGCCTCGTGCCGAACTGCGCGGAGGCGGGCGTGCTTGGGGCTTTGACGGGAGTCATGGGCTCGATCCAGGCGATCGAGGTGATCAAGCAGGTGCTTGGCATCGGCGAGTCGCTCGTCAGCCGGCTGCTGCTGTTCGATGCGCTCTCGATGGACTTCCGCATTGTGAAGTTGCGGAGGGACCCGAAGTGTCCGCTCTGCGGCGACGACGCCACGATCACGGAGCTGATCGACTACGAAGGTTTTTGCGGTGCGCCGTTTCCCGGCGGACATGACGGCGCTGAGGGAGGGCCCGATGGCAATTGAGGTCAAGGTCACCGCCAACTTCGCAAAACTGATCGGCGGCGAGCGGTCAGCGAAGGCGCAAGGCAGCACGATCGGCGAGGTGTTGGACGACCTGGAGCAGCGCCACCCGGGCTTCAAGCAGAACGTCGTCGCCGACGGCCGTATACACCGCTTCGTAAACGTCTACCTCAACGACGAGGACGTCCGCTTTCTCCAGCAGCTCGACACGCCTCTCAGTGAAGGCGACGTGGTCTCCGTCCTGCCCGCCCTCGCCGGCGGATAATCCTCTTCGGAATGCGGTTCGCATCAATCCTTGACGCCATCGGCAATACGCCGCTGGTGCGGCTCTCGCGATTCAGCCCAAAGCCCGGCGTTGACATCTACGCCAAGCTCGAGGGCCAGAACCCCACCGGCAGCCTGAAGGACCGGATCGCCCTGTACATGATCCGAGCGGCGGAGGAGAGCGGCGAGCTTACGGCCGAAAAGACGATCCTCGAGCCCACGAGCGGCAATACCGGCATCAGCCTGGCAATGGTGGCGCGCGCGAAGGGTTACCGCCTGCTGTGCGTACTGCCGGACATCGTCACGCCGGAGCGCGAGCAGTTGCTGCGCGCGTTCGGGGCCGAGGTAGTGTACGCTGAAAGCGCCCGCAGTACGAACGACGCCATCTTCATGGCTCAGCGTATGGCGGAGAAGGAGCCGGACCGCTACTTCAT
>CAYZLC010000026.1:0-8459 GCA_964479365.1 uncultured Dehalococcoidia bacterium | reverse complement strand
GTACCAGTACGGCAACGAGAACAACCCCCGCGCCCACTACGAGACGACGGGCCCCGAGATCCTGCACGACCTTCCCGAGATGGATGTGTTCGTGGCCGGCCTTGGTACCGGCGGGTCGCTCACCGGCGTTGGGCGCTATCTGAAGGAGAAGAATCCGGCCACGAAGGTCATCGCAGCTGTACCGCACCCTGGCGATCTCGTCCAGGGCCTTCGAGACCTCGGGGAGGGCTTCATCCCGCCTGTGCTTGACGAGTCCGTCCTCGACGGCCGGATCGTCGTCGATTCGCTATCGTCGTTTGCGATGGTGAAGGAGCTGATGGAGAAGGAGGCGATCTTCGCGGGCATCTCCTCCGGCGCCGTCCTCAAAGTCGCCGTCAGGGCCGCCGAGCGGCTCGAGCGCGGCAATGTCGTCGCGCTCCTCGCTGACGGCGGCTGGAAATATCTCTCGACCAGTCTGTGGACGAAGGACTACGGGGAGACGCCGGAGGAGGTGGAGGGAACCGTGTGGTGGTGAGCGGCTGCGTACTCGTACTCGTTACCCATATGACGGGGGGTGGCTGGTCAGAATGACAGGCATCTCTCTCCCTCAATCGTTCATCCACGAGCTCATCCGTCACGCGCAAGAAGATGCCCCCAACGAGTGCTGCGGCATCATCGCCGGTGAGGACGGGCGCACGGTGAAGCTATTCCGCGCCAAGAACGCGGAGGCGAGCCCTTACCGTTACAGCGTCGAGCCGAAGGATCTCTTCCGGATCTATCGCGAGTGCGACGATAACGGCTGGAGCTTCCTGGCGATCTACCACTCGCACACAGCGAGCGAGGCTTACCCCTCGCCCACGGACGTGCGACTGGCGTTCTGGCCGGAGGCGTATTACGTGCTTGTGTCGCTACAGGATGCCAAAAAGCCGGTCGTGCGTGCGTTCCGCATTCTGGACGGTGCGGTCAGCGAAGAAGATATCCAGCCCGCGAGCGGGTGATGTCGGTCGCAACGACTCGGTGTTGGGGTCGGGTATACCGAGGTCGCTAGTTGCCAGAGGTCGAGAAGTCCTCGACTACGTCCTCGCTCCATTCGTAGACGAAGGTACCGGGCGCGAACTGATTGCTGGGGCTGGTCAACAGCGGCAACAGCACCAACCAGACCGCGAAACCCGCCAGCACCGCGAGCATCACCCGCATCGGGTCTATCCCTGCATAGGCTGAACGGATGGCGAAGTTCGAGTAGAAGAACATCGCTGCTATGGCCAACACGCCGAAGGCGAACCCAATGCCCGGGATAAAGACGAGGACGGAGATCGCGAACGGAATGTGGGCGATGGTCACAACTCTCAGGAGTCCGTCCCACGTAGTCTCTTCTGCGAAAGCCATGGAGAGAACCGCGTACATCAGGAGCACGCCGGCAATCCAGAGGATGGCGAGAAAGATGCTGCCCAGGATAAAGGCTTCTACGAAGAAATCGCCGGTATCATCGAGGATGACCGAAGACCAGAGGAAGGCGCCGAGGCCTCCGACGAAGGCGGCGATGACCGCGCCGCCGGTCGCGAACGGCGTAAACCTAGCGTCGTCCCGAGCCTCCTCGTAAGCGCTTGGATCGAGAAGTAGCGCGCGTCTAATACGCGCAATGACCACATCAAAGGTCATGATTTCCTCCTTAGTTGTCCCCAGTTCAGTCTGTTCCTCGCGTGTGGGCATGTCAAGGGTTATCTGTAAAGTGCATAAGCCAATACGCAATCACCTGGCCCCCTTTATCCCGCGTGCCCGCGCTGCTAGAGTCTGTGCGAAGGAGGAGAGTCCATGGACACAATTCAGGAGGTGCGCCAGCTTGCCGCCTTGGCGGGTATCCGCCTCCAGGCCGAACGGGAGTCGGAACTCGCTGCCGGGTATGAGGGTATGCGGCGCATGGCTGAAGCGCTGTCGCGCCGGGACTACGGTGAGGGCGAGCCGGCCTCGCACTTCCGTCCGCCGGGCCGGACGCGCGAATGAGCGCCGACAACCTTGACTGGCTGTCCGTTGCCGAGGCCGGGCGCCTGATACGCCGCCGTGAGCTCTCCCCAGTTGAGCTGACGCAGGCCTGCCTCGAACGTATCGAGAGGCGCGAAGGCCGGATCAACGCGTTCATCACGGTAATGGGCGAAGAAGCGATGAGCGTGGCCCGTGGAGCAGAGAGTGAGATCGCGGGTGGCAGCTATCGCGGGCCGCTGCACGGGATCCCGGTTGCCCTCAAGGACATCTTCGGCCTGGCGGGCGCTCGGATGACCGCCGGTTCGAGGATCCTGGCGGAGAACGTCGCGACTGAAGATTCGGAGGCGACGGCGCGGCTGAAAGCGGCCGGCGCAGTGTTTTTGGGCAAGCTCAACCTGCACGAGTTCGCGTTCGGCGCCACGGGGGTCAACCCGCACTTCGGGCCGGCACGCAATCCCTGGGACACTGAGCGCATAACGGGCGGCTCCAGCTCGGGCTCCGGGGCCGCGGTCGCCGGCGGCGAATGCCCAGCCGCTCTTGGGACCGATACGGGCGGTTCGATACGCATCCCAGCGTCGCTCTGCGGGATCGTTGGCCTCAAGCCGACCTACGGGCGTGTGAGCAAGCGGGGCGTCTTGCCGCTCAGCTGGTCGCTGGATCACATCGGGCCGATGACCCGCACCGTCGAGGACGCGGCGATCGTCCTCCAATCGATCGCAGGCCACGACGCCGGCGATGGCTCGTCCGTGGAGGAGCCGGTGCCCGATTACAACGCCGCACTGAACGGCGGCCTGCGGGCATTGCGTGTCGGCGTTCCGCGCGAATTCTTCTTCGAGAACGTGGATCCCGAGGTGGAGAAGTCGGTGCGGTCGGCGATCGGAGTGCTTGGCGACTTGGGCGCGATCGTGACCGAGGTTGAGGCTCCGTTGATCGCCGAGATTCCCGGCGCGCTGACGGCGATGATGCTGCCGGAGGCGCTTTCCTACCACCGGAAATGGATGGCCGAGCGGCCGGACGACTACGGCGATGATGTGCGGTACCGGTTGGAGCTGGGGTCTGGCTACCTCGCCGTGCATTACGTGCAGGCCCAGCGGTTGCGGGGGATAGCGGTGGAGGCGTGGCGACAAGATGTATTCTCCAAAGTGGACTTAATCGCCACTCCAACGACGCCCGTTACGGCGAGACCGATTAGCGGGGGTGATCTACAGGTGACCTTCAGCCTGATCCGCTTTACGAACCCCTTCAACTTCCTCGGCGTGCCGGCGATATCGCTCCCATGCGGTTTCAGCGCTGAAGGCCTGCCGATCGGCCTTCAGCTTGCAGGCCGCTGGTGGGATGACGGCACGGTATTGCGGGCCGCACAAGTCTACGAGCAGGCGACGGAGTGGCACGAGCGGCGGCCGGCTCCGTAATGCGAGGGGTTGGTTCGAGGAGAAGCGCCGGAGACGCCTCATCGAGGCGCCCACCTGTCGCACAGGCAAGTCTCTACGCGGGGAGTTGATCGCCGCTGAACCCTGACATTCGACGTATCTTCGTCGCGCAGGCCTTGCGCGCATTCGCTTACGGCCTCGGCGCGGTGTTGCTCGGCGTTTCGCTGGAAGCGAGCGGCTGGTCCAGCGGGCGGGTTGGTCTGCTGCTCACGGCGATCGTCGCGGGCACAGCGCTGATGTCGCTCGCTGTCGGTACGTTCGGCGAGCGGATTGGCCGGCGCCGGTTCTATCGGATCCTCTTCCTTAGTCTCAGCGCGACTGGCGTTGTCTACGCTCTGACAGACAACTTCTGGGTGCTGGTAGCAGTTGCCTTGGCCGGCGCGCTTTCCACCGATGTCGTGGAATCGGGCCCATTCACTTCACTAGAGCAGGCGATGTTACCGAGCGGGCTCGACAGCCGCGGCCGAACGCGCGTTTTCGGACGCTACAACGCTATAGCCACCGTGGCGGGGTCGGTGGGCGCGCTCGCCGCTGGCGGAGCAGCTCTGTTGCGAGACGCGATCGGTGGCTTTCCGGCGGAGCAGCGCTTCTTCCTCGTGTTCGTACCGGTTGGACTGCTCGGGGCAGCCATCGCCTGGCAGCTGTCACAGCGGGTGGAGGTGGAGAAGCGGCCCGGCCTCGGCCTGCCGCTGCACCGCTCACGTTCCAATGTAGTGCGGCTGGCCGGTCTCTTCGCGGTAGACTCCTTCGCCGGCGGGTTCGTTGTGCAGAGCTTCATCGCCTACTGGTTTCGAGTGAAGTTCGGCGTCTCGGTTGAAGTCCTTGGGCTAGTCTTCTTCAGCGTCGGCATACTCCAGGCAGGATCGTTCATGGTTGCGACGCGCGTGGCTGAGCGCATCGGACTTTTGAACACGATGGTCTTCACTCATCTGCCGTCGAATCTCTTGCTGGCCGCGATCCCGCTCGCGCCGAGCTTCCCGCTTGCCATGGTGCTGCTTTTCGGCCGCTTCGCGCTAAGCCAGATGGACGTCCCGACGCGCCAGGCCTATATCGCGGCGCTGGTGGATCCTGACGAGCGGACGGCTGCGGCGGCTTATACTAACACCGCGCGATACGCGACTCGCCCTCTCGGCCCGTTGCTGGCCGGCATCGCGCAGCAGGTCACTCTCGGACTGCCGTTCTTCATCGCTGGAGGTGTCAAGGCGGCGTACGATGTAGCGATATGGGGATGGTTCCGGCGGGTACCGATCGACGACGAGTCCTCTGAGCAGATCGAGGCACCGGGTGCCCGCGTGTAGATCCGCCGGGGACAGACCAACGTTGGTTGACAGCAGCGCAAGGAGATCACGCCATGAAATGGGTTACACGAGAGCGGGTCAAGGTGGACAGGGTCGCCTGTCCGTGGCTGATCAAGAAGTTCGTCGACGCGGATGCGGAGTTCCATTTCGTACCGCCGGGCGATGTGACGCGCGTAGCCGAAGGCGAGGGTGCCATCCCGTTTGACGTGCCGGACGTGGAGTTGGGGCATCACGACGGCAAGTGCAGCTTCGAGGCTATCGTCTCCAAGTACGCGATCGATGACCCAGCGGTCGGCTTGTTGGCGAAGATCGTCCATGGTGCGGACGTCGCCGAGGACCTTTACGGACGCCCTGAAGCGCCGGGGCTGAAGGCGATCGCCGAGGGCTACCAGCAGATGGGACTCAAGGATGACCACGAGATACTGCGACTGGAATTCCCGGTGTATGATGCGCTCTACGTGTACTGTCGGCGCCAGGCGCAGGCCTAGGGAGGATCCCTCACTATCGGCGTATCGTCTCGATTTCCCCACTCGTTCCATGAGGCGTCGTAGTTCTTCACGCGGTCGTAGCCAAGGAGCCGCAGGATGAACGTGCCGTGCGCCGCACGGATTCCTGCCTGTCAGTGGACCAGGACCTGCTTTTTCGGCGTGATGCCTGCCGCTTCGAGCTTGCGCCGCATCTCTTCAGGAGGCAGCAAGAGACCTGAGCGCGCGGGCGGCACTGTGAGGTCGAGCCACTCCAGGTGAACGGCGCCGGGAACGTGGCCCCGGCGCTTGTTCTGCCGCGGGTCCTCGCCGGTATGCTCGGCGCGGGAACGTACGTCCCAGATCACCGTGTCCTCGCCGCCGATGGCGTGTCGCATCTCGTCCAGGCGGCACATGCGGTCGCGGCCGGGCCGCACCTGGAAGTTGGCTCTCTCCACATGCGGCTGGTCGCGAGTGACCGGACGTCGCTCATCGAACCACTTCTCGAAGCCGCCGTTGAGCACCCTGCAATCGGAATGCCCGTAGTGATCCAGCGCCCACCAGAGCCGGGCGGCGTAGAGCCCGCCCATGCCATCGTAGGCGACGACAGTGTGCTCACTACCGATGCCGTGGGCGGACATTGTGCGCGCGAACTCGTCGGGGCCCATTAAATGGGTGTCGTTCTCCGGGTCCTTCAAGTAGTGATGAACCCTCAGGCCTAAAGCGCCTTGAACGTGCAAGCGTTGGTAGGCGGGAAACTCGTCGCAGTCCACGATGCGGATCGCGGGATTGTTCAGGCGCTCGGCCAGCCAATCCGTCTCAGCGAGCAGGTCGGGGCGCGTGTAAGCAGACGACCCTTCGGTCATGATCCTCGCAGGCCCTTCGACAAGCTCAGGACAAGCATGCGGCTGCTATTATACGCGCGTGAGCGCGCAGAAGACGGCGCTCCCGCGGCCATTGGTGATCGGTGGCCGGGAGTTCGCCTGGGGCTTGAGGACGTACGTCATGGGCGTCGTCAACGTCACGCCCGACTCATTCTCGGGAGACGGCCTCGACCGCAATGTCGAGTCAGCGGTTCGGCTGGCTTTGCGGATGCGTGAAGACGGCGCAGACATCATCGACGTCGGGGGCGAGTCTACCCGTCCGGGATTCGCCGCGGTGCCTGCGCATGAGGAGAAGGCCCGCGTCCTGCCGGTCATCGAGCGGCTATCACGGGAGCTCGACATTCCTATCAGCATTGACACCTACAAGGCCGAAGTGGCGAGAGCGGCGCTGGAAGCCGGCGCGAAGCTGGTGAACGACGTTCACGGCTTCCGCCGCGAACCCGAACTCGCCCGCTTGGCGGCGGAAACGGGCGTGCCGGCGATCGCCATGCACAACCAACGTGACCGCGAGTTCAGAGACACGATCGGCGATATCGTTGCGGGCCTGCTCGAGAGCCTGCGCATTGCAGCAGAACAGGGGCTACCGGATGAACGGATCATCGTCGATCCCGGGTTCAACTTTGGCTGGAGTGAGGGCCAGGCGCTCGAGATGCTGCGCCGGCTCGACGACCTGCGCGTTCTCGGCCGACCTATCCTCGTGGGGACATCACGGAAGTCCACCATTGGAAAGGTGCTGGGCGGGCTGCCCGTCGAGGAGCGGCTTGAGGGGACAGCGGCCACGGTGGCGATCGCGATAGCGAACGGCGCCGACATTGTGCGCGTTCACGACGTGATGGAGATGGCGCGGGTTGCGCGCATGGCCGACGCCATCGTCCGTGGCTGGAGACAAGACGAGGTAGCGACGTGACTGAGGGCGAGCCACAGCGCCGTGTGCCCTTCGTTGAGCTCGTGGGCGCAGAGTTGGAGGAGAGGAGGGAGGGATATGGCCGGTTAGCGCTGATCGTCGAGGAGAAGCACACGAACCCAAACGGCGTTATGCACGGCGGCGTGGCGACCACGCTGATGGACTCAGCGGCCGCGATTGCCCTTGGTGCCTTGCGTGGCGAGGCGGCGAGACAGGACGGCCCGCACGCCACTGTCGAGATGAACGCCAGCCTGATCGCGGCGGTCCGGCCGGGCGAGAAGATCGTCATCGAGGGCCGGGTGCTCTCGCTGCGCCGCTCCGTCGCGTTCTGTGAGTCAGAAGTACGCAGGGATAGCGATGGCGATCTGCTCGCCAAAGGCCGTTTCACGTTCTCGATACGCGCCCGGAGGGGTTGAGTGGCGACCGCCTTCATCGCCCTCGGCGCGAACATCGGCAACCGCGAGGAGAATCTGCGCATGGCGCTGCGGGGGCTGACACGCATGGCGCGCGTTGAGACGGTCTCTTCCCTGTATGAGAGCGACGCGGTAGGCTCGGCCCAACCGTCCTTCTACAATGCCGTTTGTGGCGTCGAAACGGGCCTGGAGCCCCAGTCGCTACTGCGCTTCCTCAAGAGCCTCGAGCACGAGATGGGGCGCCGCTCCGGCGGACCACACTGGGGGCCACGGCCGATCGATCTCGATATTCTTCTCTATGACGAACGCGTACTTGAAGCTGAGGAACTCGTCGTCCCGCACCCACGGATGACTGAGCGAGCCTTCGTTCTCGTCCCCCTGTCTGAGATCGCGCCGGACGTGCGTGATCCGGTCGCAGGCAAGACCGCAGCGGAACTAGCGCCGTCGGCAGATGTAGGGGCCGTTCGCCGGATCAAAGATGCGGGCTGGGATGGCGTCCCGGGATCTGAGGAAAGGGTGCGGATCTAGCTGACGGTTGCAACCGTTGGTCTGGTTGATCCTAGGTCTGATCTTCTTCCGCCAGCTCGTCCTCAAGCTCGTCGAGCTCCTCGCTCTCGGCGGTGAACATCGTCCAGCCGATCCAGAAAGCGAGAGCCGAGACGGCGGCGATCGCACTCATGACGGGCAGCGCGACGGCCATGTAGCTGCGACGCAGGATTGACCAGAGGAAAACGACCGCCGCGAACGCCGAGGCGATCATGATGATGAGGCCGGTCCGCTGCGATCTGTCCATCGATTTACCCTAGGTGGCGGCCTTGCGCATTTCCGGCGGCAGGAAATTGGGAATACGGTCCTCGATCGGATAGCGCTCGTTGCAGGTCTTGCAGGTGAAGTAGCCCTGGATCACCTCGTCGCCGATGGCTTCTTCCACCTTCAGCTCAAGGTTGCCCTTGTCCATCGGACAGACGAGAATATCCAGGTACTCCTTGCTACTGCGCATGCCAGACCTCAGCGCCCAATTGTAAGGGCGCTCTCGGGCCCCGTCAAACCAATGTACTCGTCCGGTACATCGCGCTACACCGACCTCCTTTCGGTGCTAAGGTGTTG
>CAYZLC010000025.1:0-15100 GCA_964479365.1 uncultured Dehalococcoidia bacterium | reverse complement strand
GAGCGGAGTCCACCGTCTCGTGCCCGCCGCAGACCTCTTACTTCTCACCTCTCAACCTCTCACCTCTCACCTCTTACACCTGACCTCTGACCGCCGACCCATCCCCTGTATAATCCGAACACCATGCCGGACACGCCTGTCACCGCCACGCTCCTCATCTCTTGTCGCGACCAGAAAGGGTTGGTTGCGGCTGTGTCCGATTTCCTGTACCGACACAACGGGAACATCATTCACGCGGACCAGCACACCGATCGGGAAGAAGCCGTCTTCCTCCAGCGCGTGGAGTGGGAGCTGCAGGACTTTGCCGTCGAACGCGAGGAGATTGCAGACGCCTTCCGGCCGATCGCGGAGCGCTTCGGGATGTCGTGGAGCCTGCGCTTTAGCGACTACGTGCCGCGCGTGGCCGTTTTCGTGTCGAAGCTGCCGCACTGCATGTACGACCTGCTCGCCCGCTGGCGATTGGGAGAGCTGCGCGCGGATATCCCGCTGGCGATTAGCAACCACGATGGCCAACGGGGCATCGCGGAAAGCTTCCGTGTTGAGTACCGGCAGTTCGACGTCACGGCGGAGGCGAGGTCTGAGCAGGAGAAGCCCATCCTCGAGCTGCTGGAGGCGCAGCAGATCGACCTCATCGTGCTTGCGCGCTACATGCAAGTGCTGAGCGAGGGATTCGTGGCGCTCTACCCGCAGCGGATCATCAACATCCATCACTCGTTCCTGCCCGCCTTCGCCGGCGCCCGGCCGTACCACCACGCGCACGAGCGCGGAGTCAAGATCATCGGCGCGACGGCGCACTACGTAACGGCGGAGCTGGACCAGGGCCCGATTATCGATCAGGACGTCGTCCGCGTGAGCCACCGCGACTCCGTCGAGGACCTCGTGCGCAAGGGCCGCGAGCTCGAGAAGGTGGTGCTGGCGCGCGCGGTGGACCTGCACCTGCGCAACCGGATAGTGGTCTATAGGAACAAGACGGTGGTGTTTGATTAGGGAACGCCGAGATCTCGCGTTGCGAAGCCAAGCCGTATACGATTCGTATACACTAGGGGTTGATCTCGCTCGACGAGGCGGAGGTACCTGGCAAGTCGCTACCGCACGCGACATGACCGACCGCGAACGCCGTTTATACGACCGGCATTTGGGAGGTTGATATGCAAGACATCGAGCGAGAGATGGCCAAGCTAGAAGGAAGAGATACTTGGCGTGATAACGATGAGGTCGTGGATCTCGACGTGCAGAGGCCGCTCGACAAAGTGATCCCAGTGCGGCTACCGTCCGAGGCGTGGGAGGACCTGCGCCGGGAAGCGCGTGAACTAGGGATCGGTCCAACGACCCTATCGCGTATGTGGATTCTTGAGAAACTGCGAAGCGTTCGAGCGGCCAGAAAGTCGTCGTAAACCAGCGCTGCGTGCCCGCGCCGAGGAACCATCCCTTCGCCAGCCGGCCCCGTTAGCCGCTACGACTAGATGCAGGAACAAGGAGCCCGGGAGCTAGAGGATGGAAGGCGCACGGCCAATCTCGATCCGCGAGGCTATTGATGCGCTGCCCGGCGCGTGGCAGCCGAAGGACCTGGCGGTCGTGAACGATGCCATAGTGCGCGTCGCGCGTCTGGAGGGTGAGTTCCCGTGGCACGAGCACGAGGAGGACGAGTTGTTCTTGTGCTGGGACGGCAGCTTCCGGATCGAGATGGAGGGCGCCGAGCCCGTCGTCCTGCGGGCAGGCGAGCTGCTCGTCGTGCCGCGTGGCATCAGGCACCGGCCGGTGGCGGATGAAGTGGCGCACGCGCTGCTCATTGAGAAGCCGGAGACGCGTCAGGATGGGGATTGAGGTTTCGGCCGGCGACTGAGCGCGGGTTCGCGCGGGGAAACCGCCGGTACTCAGCGGTTCTCCGGGAATCCGCACATGATTGAAGAATTTTAAGCCGCTTTCAATTCTCGCTTAACCTGCCTCCTTTACCGTAACCCCGCATCTGTCAGCCGGTTGGATCGGCACGAGGGGGGAACAGGAGGAAGCATGCGCACTCTGCTTTTCATTGGGTGGTGCTGATGGCCGTCGTCGGCGCAGGCTCAGCGGCGAACGACCAGTTATTGCAGCGCAACGGCGAAAACGCCGCGCCGGAGATGCCGGAACTCTTGGGCGAGATTCGGTCACTGGACGGGAGCGCCAACAGCATGGCCAACCCGGAATGGGGACGAGCGTACACCCCTTATCTACGAACGGCGCCGGCGAACTACGCGGACGGAATATCCTCCATGACCGATGGACCGGAGCCACGCCTGATAAGCAACCGGATCTTCAATGATGTGAGCCAGAACCTCTTTTCGGAGAATGGTGTAACGCAATGGGCGTTCGTTTGGGGTCAGTTCCTCGACCACACTTTTGGACTAAGAGACGCCGAAGGCGGAGAGGAGGCGCCCTTCTCGTTCGATGCGGACGACCCGCTCGAAGACTTCGTAAATGATACGGCCGTTATCGATTTCAGCCGTTCGCTGGCGGCGCCGGGGACGGGGAAGCGTATGCCGCGTGAACAGCTAAATACTGTCAGTTCATATATCGACGCCTGGGCCGTGTACGGCGGCGCCGAGGGGAGGTTGGAGTGGCTGCGAGAGGGGCCGGTTGACGGCGACTTATCGAACAATAGCGCCTACTTACTGCTAACGGAAGACCGCTATCTGCCTCCTTCCACCGCACGGGGCGACGCCGATGCGGCGCCGGATATGCAGCTCATGGGCCGGCTTGCCGGCTCGCCGGGCGACGCCGTGGTGGCTGGTGACGTGCGGGCGAACGAGAACATCGCGCTCACCGCCGTTCACACTTTGTTCGCGCGCGAGCACAACAGGATCGTTTCCTCGCTGCCCAATGAGCTACCGGAGGAGTCGAAGTTCCAGATCGCGCGTGCAGTGGTTTTCGCGGAACAACAGTACATTACGTACAACGAGTTCTTGACTGCTCTTGGCGTTGATCTTGACAGCTACGACGGCTACGACCCCGGAGTTGACGCCGGTCTCTCGAATGAGTTCGCCGCCGCGGCCTTCCGCGCGCACAGCATGATCCACGGTGAGTTTGAGATTGAGGCGGATAGCAAGGCATATACAGCCGAGCAAATTGAGTCACTCGAGAGGCAGGGTGTCGAGATGGCGGCCGAGGATGAAGCGCTGGCGCTCGCGGTGCCGCTCAACGTGGCTTTCGGCAATCCGGACCTGGTTACCGAGCTAGGCCTGGGGCAGATTCTTCGCGGCCTCGGAGGTGAGGCGCAGTACAAGAACGACGAACAGATCGACAATCAACTTCGGAGCGTGCTCTTCCAGGTGCCGGGACCGGGCGTGGAGGATCCAAGCGAGTGTCTCGACGGCGCCGGTTTGCCAGAGTGCTTCAGCATCGTGCTTGACCTCGGAGCGATCGACATCCAACGCGGCCGCGACCATGGCATCGCCTCATACAACGACCTGCGCGAGGCGTATGGATTGGCCCCCAAGGACTCGTTCGTAGAAATTACTGGCGAGTCCACGGAGGAGTTTCCGAACGACGCGGCAATCGATGCCGACAACCCGCTGGACGATCCGGACATCCTCGAGTTCACTCAGCTCGTCGATGCCGAAGGCAACGTTCTTGAGCCGGGAAGTGACGAGGCGACCGAGGGCGCGGTGAGGGGCACGCGGCGGACAACCCTCGCGGCAAGGCTTAAGGCGATTTACGGCGACGTCGACAGAGTCGATGCGTTCGTCGGAATGCTTGCCGAGGAACATGTGGCGGGAACCGAGTTCGGTGAGTTGCAGCTTGCGATTTGGAAACGGCAATTCGAGGCGCTGCGCGACGGTGATCGCTTCTTCTACGAGAATTACCGGGCTCTAGCTTCTATTAAGGAAGAGTACGGCATCGACTACGAGCACTCACTCGCGCAGATCATCGCAATGAGCACCGAAGTGGAGCCTGACGACCTCCAGGAGAATGTGTTTTTGACCGTCTCAGGAGAAGAGACAGCGTCTGCTGCGGGTCGGAGCGACCACCAAGGCGGAGCCAGCGCCGCCGAAGAGTGTGAAGAGCCCTGCGCGTGGTCGTCATCTCCCTCAGCGTTTCCTACCAACCAAGGGGCATCCGCTTTCCGATTGGACCGACAGCATTACGGCAGGTTGAGGCAGCGCCCAAGGCGGTCGTTCTGGGACTGACCATCTGCATCTGCTGGCCTAGAAATCAATGGCTATGGCAGTCATTCGTAGCCCCACTCGGTTCCCTCAGTGCGATTCGTCGGACGCCGGTTGCTTTGGAAGATTCTCATGCACTTCCAATTCGGCGTTAATGCCGCTCACTTAACTTGACCATGTGAGTTGCTCGAGAGGCGACGTGAAGGAGGTGATTACGGAACCCGACAACTGAATAGGCGGCCCCCAATTGATAAATCAGTTCTAAGAAAGGAGGTGAAAATGACAAAGCTACAGAGCTGGATGATGAGCGGTCTGGCAATCGTTGGGCTCGGAGTCGCGGCCCTGCTGGCGAGCGGCGCGCTCACGTCCGCCCAGGAGGGCAGCCAGACGCCAAGCCCTACACCAACTGAGGAGTCCACGGGTGATGATAACGCCACCCCATCGCCTTCACCGAGCGACGACGCCGATGAAAGCGGCGACGCCGACTCCGGAGACGCCGAGGACGAGGATGCTGATGGTACGGAGGAGAGGCGTGGCTGTGGCGGCGGCAAGTACCTGGTAAAGGAAGCAGCCGCCGAGGTCCTTGGTCTCAGTGAGGATGAGCTGAGGGCGGCGCTCCAGGACGGCCAGTCCCTGGCCCAGATCGCGGAGGCACAGGGGATGAGCGTCGAAGACTTCACGGCGGCCCTTCAGTCGAACATCACCGCGGCCCTGCAGGCGCAGCTTGACGCCGGCGAGATCACGCAGGAGCAGTTCGACGAGGTCACCGCGAACCTCAGCGAGAGGCTGAACGAGATTATCAACGCTGAGGGTGGCTTCCGGTCCCACCGTGGCTTCGATGGTGACGACGAGCAGGAGGGCACTGAAGGGACCGGCACGCGATTCCGCGCACCGTTCCAGCGTTCGCCCGCCGGCAGCGGCACGTAACGCCGCATTCTCCCAGTCAAGGAGGGGGCCGAGAAGAGGACCGGCCCCCTCTTTTCTTTTCTCGATGGCGCCCGGGAACCGCAAGCGAGCGAATTGGAAGATTCTAATCGTTCTTCAATCCCTCCTTAATGTTCGCTCCATAAGCTTGGGCTGAAAGTGAGAAGAGGAGGTCGAACGAAATGAACAAGCTCTCAAGCGCCGTCTCCCCTGTGCGGGCGCGGAGATTCAGGCTCGCTGCCTGCGCGCGTTGCCGGGGAGATGCTCTCCTGGATCTGTTAGACGGTGAGTGGCGGTGTCTCCAGTGTGGGCGAACGGTGTCCGCCGAGGGCACTGGGAGCCCGGGCCGAGCGCGTGAGTACGCGGTGGCGAGCGCGGTTGACCGGCACGCTGGACCTACACGGGGTGCAGCGAGAGGTGACGTGCGATGTGGAAGCTCGCCGCGAAGGTAACGTGATCTCCGCCCTGGCAACGCTGACGGTGGCGTTCTCAGATTTTGGTATCACCCCTCCTACTTTCGCTCAGCTCGTATCTATTGATGAGGAGGCGACGCTCCAGATTCAGCTTATGGCGGAGGCTATTTAGTGCTGATCCATTCGGACTTTACAGGTTAGGAAAAGGAGAAAGAAGATGCGTTTACGTGCAATAGCAGCGGGCGTGCTGGTCGCCGGAATCATCGGCGGACTCATCGGTGCGGGCGCCGCCCAGGTGTTCGACAACGGAGGAAAGAGTGTAGTTTCAGCGCCCGCAACGTCCAACTCCGAATCAGATGAGGGATCGTCTCAAGTGTTGTCCTTGAGTACGGACTGTCTTTCGGCCGCGGACGTCTACAACCAGGTCAGGCCGGCGGTGGTTCAGATCACGGTAGCCGCGGGACGGTCCGGCGGCACGGGGACCGGCATCATCATCGATACGGAGGGTCGCATCCTCACGAACTACCACGTGATTCAGGGCGCTGACAGCATCGAAGTCCGCTTCGATGACGGCTCGACCGCAAGCGCGGAGTTGGTCGGCAGCGATCCAGCCAATGACCTCGCGGTAGTCGACGCCGACGTGTCCGGCACCGACCTCACGACGGCTGACCTGGGCGATTCTGACGCGCTGCGCGTCGGCGACCCGGTTCTGGCCATCGGCAACCCGTTCAACCTCGAAGCCACCCTAACGCAGGGGATCGTGAGCGCGATCGACAGGACCTACAGCACCGGCGCCAACACCCGCCCGATTCGCGAGATGATCCAGACGGACGCTGCCGTGAACCCGGGCAACTCCGGCGGGCCGCTGCTCAACTGCCGGGGCGAGGTGATAGGCATAAACAGTCTGCTCGAAAACCCGAGCGGCGGGAACGTCAACGTAGGCGTCGCGTTTGCGGTCTCTATCAACACCGCCAAGCAGTCGCTGCCGCAGATGGAGGCCGGAGAGACGGTTAGCCACTCGTGGCTCGGCGTTGCCGGCGTGGATGTGACGCCGGCGCTGGCCGAAGAGTTGGGGCTGGACGCCGAGAGCGGCGTCTATTTGACGCTGGTGTCGGCCAACAGCCCGGCGGATGAGGCTGGCCTCCAGGGCGCCTTCGCGTCCCAGAACCAGGCGGCGGGAAGCGAGACTATCCGCGCGGGCGGGGACGTGATCCTGGCGGCGGACGGCCAGAGCGTGACGAGCATCGACGAACTGGCCAGCTATCTGGATGAGAATAAGCAGCCCGGAGACAGCGTGGAGCTGAGGATTCTTCGCGACGGTCAGGAGGTTTCGGTGCAGGCCCAACTCGCCGAGTGGCCGGCCTAGTCCAACATCGCACCGAGGGGTCGCTCGTCTGAGCGGCCCTTCGGTCTCAGGTGAATTTGAATACGTGCTCCCACTGGGAGATTTCATCAGACCTTCATCCCGCGCGTTTAAACTGGCTGATGGGCGGGTAACTGCGCCTCGGTGAATTTGATGAGAATCCTCCTCGTGGAAGATGAGCCTCAGATAGCGGACTTTATCGCCCGCGGCTTGTCCGAGAACGGCCACAGCGTAGACATTGCGCGGGACGGTGAAGAGGCGCTCGAGTGGCCGAGCGCTGCGGATTTCGACATCATCATCCTCGACGTCATGCTGCCTTCTGTCGACGGGATCGAAGTCTGCCGGACCCTGCGTGGGCAGGGCCTGCGGACGCCGATCCTGATGCTCACAGCGCGCGATGCCGTAGAGGACCGCGTGCGCGGACTGGATAGTGGCGCAGATGACTATCTAATTAAGCCCTTTGCCTTCGCGGAACTGCTGGCGCGCGTCCGGGCGCTAAGTCGTCGTGAGCCGGCGCTGTTGGGCACGAAGTTGGAAGTGGGTGACCTGGCGATGGATACGGCGACCCGGCAAGTGACTCGTGCCGGAGCGGAAGTGGAGCTCACGGCCAAGGAGTTTGCCCTCCTCGAGTACCTGATACGCCACCCGAACCAGGTGCTCTCACGGACTGTGATTGCGGAGCACGTCTGGAACTACGACTTTGACAACGTGACCAATGTGATCGATGTCCACGTGAAGAATCTCCGGAAGAAGATTGATGAGGGGTTCGAAGCGAAGTTAATTCACACGGTTCGCGGAGCGGGATACCGGCTTTCCGCTCGCACGACGGATTAGCATGTCGCTCTTTCGCTCCATCCGTCTGCGCCTGACGCTCTGGTACGTGCTCCTGCTGGCTATCACGCTTGCCGCATTCAGCGCAGGACTGTACCTGGCGATGCGCCAGAGCCTGTACCGAAACCTGGACGATTCGCTAGAAGGCAGGGCGGAGATCGTCGGCGGGCTCGTGACAGAGGGGGGCCGATTAACCGACGAAGAAGTCGCCATCCCTGGAGACCCTGTTGACGGCGAAGAGTTCACCCGGGTCTACGATCTGACCGGCGACGTTGCTTTTGATAACACCAGTGAACGGTTTCCGGTGCCCGAAGACCCGGACTCGGTGCAAGCCGCGCTTTCGGGGACGACGACTCAACGTGGCGTTGACATCGGCAGGGTCAATCTCAGAGTGATGACCGCCCCGATCCGGGCGAGTGGCGATATCATCGGGGTGGTGGAGGTAGGACTGTCGGAGGAGGATGTCCGCGAGCCCTTGCGGGTTCTTCTCGTGATAATCGCGGTCGGTTACCCATTGGCGCTCGTTATCGCCAGCGGCGGCGGCGTTTTTCTGGCGGGCCGCGCGCTGTCTCCCATCGATGCGCTAACACGGACCGCGCGCAAGATCAGCGCGCAGGACCTGAGTCAGAGGCTGGAAATGCGCCTTCCTGATGACGAGGTCGGCAGGCTTGCCCGCACGTTCGACGATATGATCGCGCGTCTGGACGACGCATTCCGTAGACAGCGGCAGTTCACGGCGGACGCTTCGCACGAACTGAGAACGCCGCTGACGGCGATCAAGGGACAGACGGAGGTCGCGTTGCAGCGAGATCGCGATGTGGAGGCGTACAAGCAGGTGCTCCGGGCCGTGAACTCAGAGGTTGATCGAATGATGCGGCTTGTCGGCAGCCTACTCGCGCTCGCCAGGGCGGACTCCCGGCAGATCCCGATCAGCAGCGAGAGGATTGCCCTGGGCGACGTTGTGAGCGACGCGGTCGAGCAGATCCGTCCGGCGGCAGAGCGCAACGGGATCTCAATCAACCTGCGGGGTGACGACCAGGTCCAGCTGATGGCAGACCAGGACCTACTGCTACAACTGATGCTCAATCTCCTTGACAATGCCGTCAAGTACACGCCCAACGGTGGCACGATCGATGTGTCGTGGAGCGGATCAAACAATCACGCCGAGGTGGCGGTCTCGGATAGCGGACCGGGAATCGCCCCGGAGCATCTACCGCATATCTTCGACCGGTTCTACCGCGTCGACAAGGCGCGCAGCCGGGCAGAGGGCGGCGTGGGCCTGGGCCTCTCCATCTGCCGCTGGGTCGCCGAAGCTCACGGCGGCTCGATACAGGCCGCGAGCTCGCCCGGCCGAGGGTCCACGTTCACCGTCCGGCTTCCGGCCGGCTGATCAATTCATTCCCGCTTCATGGGCGCTTCATGGCCAGGGGCTAATCTGACGACAGCGAACGGGTACAATAGGAAGACCAAGGAGGAGATTGATGTTCGCAGGCAACAAGAAATTGTGGGCAGTTGGCGCCGCGGTTCTCGTCCTCGCGATCGTCGGCACCGGGGCCGGCATCACGGTGGCAACCGGCGGCGATGATGAGGCGCCGATCACCGGCTCGGCCCTCGAGAAGGCCAGCCAGGCCGCGCTCGAACACACGGGCGGCGGCAGGGTGACCGGGACCGAAGTTGGGGACGAGGAGAGCTACTACGAAGTCGAGGTCACGCTCGATGGCGGCGGCCAGGTCGACGTACAGCTTGACGAGGGATTCAACGTCGTCGGCGACGAGGCTGACGGCGCGGGCGATGAGGGCGGCAGCGACGACTAGCTAGCGCAGATCGAAAAGCCTTCGAGAACGAGGGCCACGGGCGATGCTCGTGGCCCTCGTTTCATATCTGGTTTTCAGTTCGGGGAACTAAACGATAACTCGATCCGTCTTAATGGCATCGGATGAATTTCGTTTGAGGAGGACCCCGATGCGACAACTAATCGCAGCGACCGCTGTCTTCGCCGCACTCGCGGCGACATCTTTGATCGGCCCGAGCCTAGCGGACGCCTGCGCGGGACTGATCGGCTCCAACGGGGCGGTCAATCTGGGCCGCACCACAACGCTTGCCGCCTACAACGACGGCGTCGAGCATTACGTGACGGCGTTCCAGTTCCAGGGCGGCGGTGGTGAGTTCGGCACGCTCATTCCCCTGCCCGGTGTGCCGTCCAAGGTTGAGCGAGGCGGCGGCTGGACGCTGCAACGGCTGCAGCAGGAGACGCAGCTGCGGCTGCAATTCGAAGCGGCAGACGCTGCCGTGCCGAAGCCAGCAGGCGCTGTGGTCTTGCAGGAGGTCCGTATCGACGCGCTCGACATTACTGTCCTCAAGGGCGGTGGGCCCGATGTGGCTGTGTGGGCGGAAGAGCACGGCTTCCGACTCTCGCCGGACGCGCCTGAGGTGCTGGACTTCTACGGCAAACGCAGCCCGATCTTCCTCGCAGCCGTCTTCGACGGCGAAGCTGCAGCCGAGCGCGGCCAGGCCATCGGCGATGGGACGCCGGTCCACATCACGATCCCAACGGACAACCCGTGGGTGCCGCTGCGCATCCTAGGGCTCGGCAAGCAGTCGGAAGACTTCATCCAGGCCGACGTCTTCTTGCTCACGGATGACGAACCGGCGCTACTTCCGGCGCCAAACGATGGGATGTTCCTGTCGCACAGCCAGCCCGCGACCGACCTGCTGCTGGACGACCTGCGCAGCGACGACGGCATGGGCTGGGTACCGCAATCGGCATTTCTGACCAAGCTCGAGATCAACAGCTCCACGGCGGATCTGCGCTACGACCTGGCCGTGGACACGAGCGGCAACGACCGTCCGTCAAGAGTCGCGGCAGGGCTCGACCTTCCATTCGGACTTCCAGCAACCGGGATTGAACCTTCTGATGTTACTGATGGCGATGGGACTGACGACAGTATCGCCTGGGCGGCGGTTGCTGCGTTCGGGCTCATCGTGACGCTCGCCGTGCTCGGTTGGCGTCGATCTGGAGTGCGGTCCTAGTGTTCCGCCCACGGAGCTTCCTTCTGCTTGCCGGCGTCCTTGCCCTCGCGGCCGGGACGCTGGTGCTGCTCGGGAGCGGCTTCGGCAACGCCAGCTCCAGTCACGCGACTATTGCGATCCAATACTCGAGGTTCGTTCCCGGGGTCGTCGAGGCGCACGCCGGCGAGCCCGTGACGATCACGCTGCGGAACGACGACCCGATCGAGCACGAGTGGATGGTCGGGCCGCCCGAGATGCATGAGCGACATCGCACCGGCACGGAACCGTACCATGATCAGATACCGACCGAAGTTACAGTTCCTGCGTACTCGGAACGAGTGACGACGGTGATATTTGAGGCGCCGGGCGATTACGCTTACATCTGCCACCTAGCGGGGCACGAGGCGTACGGGATGGTGGGCACGCTGCGAGTGGTGGAGAGCTGACACGCGTCCGAAGGATCGCGGCAGGTAAGCGCCGGCGAATTAGGGCGGCAGACCGCTACGGCCGGTAAGCCACCGGCGACGGTCCCAATTGCGTCGCCAGCACCCGCTGGGCCTCCTCCACGAACTCGCAGATCAGAGCCCGCGTATCCCGCGGGTCAATGATGTCCTGTCCCGTCGCTTCTGCCGTCCGGAACGGCGAAGCGATCGCCTTCAGGCGCGCCTCCAGCTCCGCCAGCTTCGCCGCGGGATCCGGTGCAGACTCGACCTCCCGCCGGTAAGCCGCCATCGCGCCTCCCTCGATGTGCATCGACCCCCAGTTCGCGGAAGGCCACGCGTAGCGCCGGAACATTCCGCTCGGCCGTTGCTGGCACTGCCCGGCCACCCCGTACAGCTGGCCCGTGACGACCGTGATCCACGGCATCCGCGAATCGCATGTCGCCATCACCAGCCGCGCGCCCGCCCTCTCGATCCCGCGACGCTCCGAGTCCAGGCCCACCATGAATCCCGGCTCGTCTGCTATCGAGACCAGCGGCAGATGGAACGTGTCGCAGAGTTGAAGCAGACGCAGGACCTTCTCGCCCGCCGCAACGTCCGTCGAGCCACCGGCCGACATCGGGTTGTTCGCCATGACGCCGGCCGGATAGCCGTTGAACCGGGCGAGGCCGGTGATCCGCGCCCGGCCGAAGAACGGTGCGATCTCGAAGAATGACTCCCGGTCCGCTACCAGCTCAACGATCCGGTGCGCGTCATACGGCCGCTTACGGTCTCGCGGGATGACCGATAGCAGCGCGTCGTCTCGGCGCGCCGGATCATCGTCCGTTTCATGCCGAGGCGCCATCTCCCACACGTTTGAAGGGAGGTACCCCAGGAACCGCCGAATCTGTACGAACGCGTCGTCTTCGTCAGCCGCGAGGTTGTCGATGACCCCGCTCTGGCGCACGTGCATCTGCTCGCCGCCCAGCTCTTCCTTCGTTACCTCGTACCCAAGCGCCGCCTTCACCACCGGCGGCCCGCCCGGAAACAGCGCGCTAGTTCCCTTCACCATCAGGTTCCAGTGCGCCAGGCAAGCGTTGACCGCCGGCAGCCCCGCCACTGACCCCATGACCGCCGAAATGACGGGCACCGTCCGCATGAGCTGAACGTCGACCGCCGACCACACATTCCCGTCCGGCAGGTACGTCCGTCCGATCTCCTCGAAGCTGCGCACGCTGCCGCCCGCGGCGTCGAGCAACCGGACGTACGGCAGCTTCCAGTCCAGCGCCCGGCGGTTGGACGGGGTCTCGCTGCCCAACCCGCCGCCCGCGCCCCCCGAGCCGCCGCGCACGGTGAAGTCACCGCCTGTGACAACTACCTTCCGCCCATCAATCTGGCAGAAGCCCTCAACGAGCGGCTTCGGCGTGAAGTCCGCCAGCTTGCCGTCGTCGTACACGGCTCGGCCGGCCAAACCCATGAATTCGCGAAACGACCCCGCATCGGCCAGGCGGTCTATCCGCTCGCGGACCGTCAGCTTTCCTTGCGAGTGCTGCCGCTCGATCCCCTCCGGCCCGCCCATCCGCCGCGCCAGCTCCCGCCGCCGTTCCAGCTCGTCGATCTCAGGTTGCCAGGACATCTTCGCTCCATCGCCG
Organism: uncultured Dehalococcoidia bacterium; assembly: GCA_964479365.1. Classification (GTDB taxonomy): domain Bacteria; phylum Chloroflexota; class Dehalococcoidia; order SM23-28-2; family RBG-16-64-32; genus CF-163. The sequence continues at coordinate 2,350 of CAYZLC010000025.1, read as the reverse complement.
CGACCGAACCCAATCATCCGTGTCGCGTATTGGGAGCAAAGTATAACGCATGGTTCCCCCAACGCCCTATTGTCCGCATCACCACTCCAGCGTATAGTTGGCTCCTGCCAAAGCGTATTGCCAATCGTTGCATAACGGTATCTGGCGCATTGAGAACGGAGGAGGCCTCATGACTACGGAAACCGCCACACCCGGCGCTGTCGCCGGGAAGGAATACAAGCTGCTGATCAACGGCCAATACGTGCCCTCCAGGTCGGGCGAGACACTCGAGCGCCGCTATCCCGCCAATACGGACGTCGTTGTCGCCACCTTCCCCAGCGCGACATTAGAGGACGTGGACGCCGCGATCGACGCGGCGCGCAAAGCGTTCGACAACGGCTCGTGGTCGAACGCGCCCGCCGCGCAGCGCGCGATGGTCCTGCGCAAGACCGCGGACAAGATCCGGGAGGAACTGAACGGCCTTTCGCGCCTCCTCGCTTCAGAGGTGGGCAAGCCTCTCTCAGAAGCCAGCATGGAGGTCGCCCTTACTGCCAATGTATTCGAGTATTATGCAGGGCTCGCCGTCGAGATCAAGGGACAGGTGCTCTCGACTCAGGTGTCTGACGCGATAGGACTGATCCTCAAAGAGCCGGTGGGTGTCGTCGGGATCATAACGCCGTGGAACTTCCCGATGCTACTCGCTACCTGGAAGGTCGCCCCGGCGCTGGCAGCGGGATGCACGACGGTTATCAAGCCCGCCACTTACACGCCGTGCACGACGTATGAGCTAGGACGCATCATCACCGAGGCCGGCGCTCCCGCCGGCGTCATCAACGTTGTCACCGGCTCTGGTAAGATGGTCGGCGATCGCATCGCCGCCTCACCGCGCGTCGACAAAGTCGCGTTCACGGGCTCTACCGAAGTTGGGCGGCAGGTGATGCGAGCGGCTGCGGCGAACGTCAAGAAGATTTCGCTTGAGCTCGGCGGCAAGTCCCCCAACATCATCTTCGCCGACGCCAACCTGCAGGGTGCCGTCATAGGCTCCCTGTTCGGCATCTACCTGAACGCCGGGCAGGTCTGCCAGGCGGGTTCCCGGGTACTGGTCGAGGAGTCCGTCCACGACCAGTTCGTGAACATGTTCAGCAACTTCACGAGCGGCCTCAAGGTAGGTGACCCAATGGACCCTGCCACGCGGATGGGCCCTGTAGTGTCTGACAGCCAGCTAAGCACCATCGAGCACTACGTGAATGCCGGAAACGAGGAGAATGCGCAGTTGGTGACCGGCGGGGGCCGCCTCACTGGCCCCGCCTACGACAAAGGCTACTTCTACCAGCCGACCATCTTCGACAAGGTCGACAACCGCATGACAATCGCCCAGGAGGAGATCTTCGGTCCAGTCCTCTCGATCATCCCCTTCAAGGACGGCGACGAAGCCCTGAAGATGGCCAACGACACGATGTACGGGCTGGCGGCGGCGGTATGGACGAAGGACATCGACCGCGCCTTCAAGTTCGCCAAGGGGATCAAGGCAGGCACCGTTTGGGTCAACTCCTACCACGCCGCCGGGCAACTCGGCGTGCCCCTGATGCCTTTCGGCGGTTACAAACAGTCCGGTATCGGCCGCGAGCTCGGCGCCGAGGGCTTGGACTCCTTCCTGGAGACGAAGTCGGTCGCGATCAAGCTGAACTAGCGTAGCCGCGCCAGAACGGTGCGAGCGAGGAACGCTCCCAGGGGCGGGAATCCAACCCGTCCTTGCGGAGGTAGTTGCGAGGTCAGGACGGGTCCGGCGCCACCCGCACGATGCGTTTTCCCACGTTGTCGCCGGCGAGGATGCCGACGAGGGCCGAGGGGGCCGCGTCGAGGCCTTCGACGACGTCTTCGAGCACCTTGAGCTCGCGGCTAGCGACCCAGGCAGCGAGCTGCTCCTCGGCATTGAGCCATTCGCCGATGAAGTCCGAGACGAGGAACCCTTCCATGCGCAGCCGCTTGACGACGAGCTGCCCCGGCACTCCCGCCGGGCCGGGCGCAGGCGACGCGCTGTCGTATTGCGAAATGGCGCCGCAGCAGACGATGCGGCCGCGCGTCTTCATCAGCGGCAGGACGGCCTCGAGGACGCGCCCACCGACGTTATCGAAGTAGATGTCGATGCCGTTCGGACACTGAGCGGCTAGGTCTTCGCGCAGCTTCTCGCTGCGGTGATTAACCGTGCCCTCGAAGCCGAGGTCGCGTTCGAGCATGCCGTTTTTCTCGTCGGAGCCGGTGATGCCTACAACCTTAGCGCCGTGGATGCGGGCGATCTGGCCGACCACGTTGCCTGTGGCGCCGGCGGCTGCGGATACGACGACGGTCTCGCCCGAGCGCGGTTGGCCGA